>CAZWSP010000171.1:0-5602 GCA_964636585.1 uncultured Antarcticibacterium sp. | reverse complement strand
CCACGACCTGCTGATTACAAATCAGCTGCTCTAGCCAGCTGAGCTACATCGGCGTCTAATTAATATTATAATTTATTGATCTTCTCTACCAAAGCGTTTGCTTTAGTTTCAAGATCTTTTTCTATCCCTTTGAAATGTTGTTTCTTATTCTCAACATTTTTCTGATTGATTTTAGCGATCAATTCATCAAAAGCTACGATAGCTTCATCTACAATCGCCTCTGTTGTTTTAGGGTCTTGCTTAGGATCTGCTAATTGGTGGATATATGCAGCTTCAATAATATCTCCCATCACATAATTCACATCCCTTTTTAACAATCTCTTACTTGCCATAATTTCTAAATTTTAAGTTGCGAATTTAATCTATTTTCCAATAATATTACACACTTACCTCTAAAATTTTTGCTCCTTTGCTTTTTATTTTAATTTTAGACGCGGAAGCAGGCACCAACAAGGTTTCTCCTTGTTTTAAAACTTCATAATTCCCGGATTCCATGCTAATTTTCACCTCCCCTTCTACTCCCATAAGCACCACAAAGCAGTCTTTTTCGGCGTAATTAATAGTTAATTCCTCTTTTACTTCAACAATATTAGTTTTAAAGTAGCTAGTTGAAATAATTTCAGAAGAAGCATTCTCTTTAGATTGATAGGATATTTTATGTCTGTTTCTACTTGAAAGATCTATAGCTTCGCAAGCCATATCTGTATGTAATTCCCTTTTCTCTCCATTTTCTGCCGCTCTATCCCAATCGTAAATCCTATAGGTTACATCTGATGTTTGCTGAATTTCTGCCAATACCACTCCTTCTCCAATAGCATGAATTAATCCTGGTGGAATAATAAATGCATCTCCAACAGCTACCTTAACTCGGTTTAATGCTTGTGGAAGCTCATTGCTTTCCACCAATTCTACATATTTAGACTTAGAAATAGGCTCTTTAAAACCAAGGATTAGTTCTGCACCTTCATCTGCTTGCACGATATACCACATTTCAGTTTTACCAAAAGAATTGTGTTTCTCTTTTGCAATAACATCATCTGGGTGTAGCTGAATACTTAAGTTTTCGGCAGCATCTATATATTTTATTAGAAGCGGGAATTTAATTCCGAAGTTTTCGAAAACTTTCTTCCCCACTAGCTCTGCTTTATATTCCTTTAGTAATTCCTGAATAGAAATTCCGGCAAGAGGTCCGTTTGCAACAACTGAAGCATTGTTTTCTAGATCTGAAATCTCCCAGCTTTCACCGGTTTTTGCAGAAATAGATTTTTTATTGAAAAGATTTTTCAACTTCGCTCCACCCCAGATCTTTTCTTTTAGAATAGGTTCAAATTTTAAAAGATATAGATCAGCTCTCATTCTGTAGGGACTTAATTTTTTTAAATGCTTTTATGGTATGTTCTGAAGCATTTAAATTATTGTATTTCATTAGTAACTTACCTTCTTTATCAAAAACAAAAGTCTCACGTCCGGGTAAAAGTCCGAACAAACTTGGTTTCACTCCAAATGTTTTTCGTGCATTCCTATCCTTATCAGATAAAAATATAAAAGGCAATTTGTAATAGGCTTTAAAACGTGTATGAGATTCTTCTGAATCTGAGCTTATGGCGATCACTTCGGTATTTAGTTCTTTAAAATCTTCATATCGGTCTCTAAACTCACATGCTTCCTTAGTGCAACCTGGAGTGAAGTTTTTAGGATAGAAATAAACCACAACGGCTTTTTTATTTATAAACTTATTCAGTTTAAAATCCTTTCCATTTTCATCGATCAAGCTAATATTTGGTATGGTTTCTCCTAATTCTAATGCCATTTACTCTCCGCTATAGGTTACAAAATTTCTTGGCGTTTCATATAAAGTTACCGATAGAGACAAAGAATCCTTCAGTTTTGGACGAAGTTTATTCCAAATAACTACAGAAATATTTTCGGCAGTAGGATTCATTTCTTTGAACTCTGCTACTTCAACATTTAAATTTTTATGATCTAAATATGTTTCAACTTCAGTATAGATAAGGTCTTTTAATAATTTCATATCTATTACAAAACCTGTTTCCGGATCTATTTCCCCGGTAACAGAAACCGTGAGATCATAGTTATGACCATGAAAGTTAGGATTGCTGCACTTGCCAAAAACATCTCGGTTTGTTTGCTCGTCCCAATCTTTTCTGAACAAACGGTGTGCTGCATTAAAGTGTGCATTTCTATGTACAGTTACTTTCATCGGTGTATAGATTGGTAATATTTATCGAAAATAATTTTAAACCATTCGGTATAAGCAGAAGGATTTAGTTCCATATCTTTTGCTACATCTTCCAATCCCATCCATTTCCAAGCTTCAGCTTCTTCTGGATTTAGATTAGGTTCCTCATCATAATTTCCAACTAAGATATGATCAAATTCATGTTCAGTTAAACCATTATCAAATGGCGCTTTATAAATAAAAGAGATAGTATCTTCTAGCTCTGCCGTAAAACCCATTTCTTCCTGCAAACGTCTCTTCCCTGCTTTAATATTGCTCTCTCCTTCTCTTTGATGACTGCAACACGTATTTGTCCACAATCCTGGAGAATGATATTTAGATAAAGCTCTTTGTTGAAGCATTAATTCATTCTTATTATTAAAAATGAAAACGGAGAATGCGCGGTGTAACAGTCCTTTTTCATGTGCTTCCATCTTTGGCATTAGACCAATGGGTTCGTCCTTAAGATTTACCAAGATCACTTTTTCTTCTGTCATAGCTGAATTTGAATTTCAAAAATACAAAATCGAACTACCAAATCATAAGAAAAATAGGTGCTAACAGTGATATTTCCAAATTTGAACAAACAATTGCATATCTGAATACAATTCCCTTTTCTCCATCAAAAAATTTTATCTTTGCAGCCTTAAATAAGGCTATGAAATTTACCGACGAGATAAAAAGAAGAAGAACATTTGGGATTATTTCTCACCCGGATGCAGGAAAAACCACTTTAACTGAAAAATTGCTGCTTTTTGGAGGAGCAATTCAGGAAGCAGGTGCGGTAAAATCTAATAAAATAAAAAAAGGTGCCACGAGCGATTTCATGGAAATTGAACGCCAACGTGGAATTTCTGTTGCTACTTCTGTACTTGCTTTTGAATATGATGGAATTAAGATCAATATTCTTGATACTCCTGGGCACAAGGATTTTGCTGAAGATACCTTTAGAACCCTAACAGCGGTAGATAGTGTAATTGTAGTAATAGATGTTGCAAAAGGTGTAGAAGAACAAACCGAAAAATTGGTAGAGGTTTGTAGAATGCGAAATATCCCAATGATAGTTTTTATAAATAAAATGGATCGTGAAGGTAAGGATGCCTTCGAATTGATGGATGAAATAGAGCAAAAACTAAGCTTGACAGTGACACCTTTAAGTTTCCCAATTGGAATGGGGTATGATTTTAAAGGAATTTATAATATTTGGGAAAAGAACATCAATCTTTTTACAGGTGATCCAAGAAAAGATATTGAAGATACGATTGAGATCTCCGATCTTAAATCTGAAAAGTTAGATGAACTTTTGGGTTCTAAAGCTGCAGATACCTTAAGAGAAGAAATAGAATTAATTGAAGGGGTGTATCCTGATTTTGATAATAAATCCTATTTAGAAGGGAATTTACAACCGGTATTTTTTGGATCGGCACTTAATAATTTTGGGGTTAGAGAGCTTTTAGATTGTTTTGTTAGTATAGCACCAACTCCAAGAGCCAAGGCGAGTGAAGAACGTGTGGTAGAGCCTAATGAAAAAGAATTTACTGGATTTGTATTTAAGATTCACGCAAACATGGATCCTAAGCATAGAGACCGACTTGCATTTATAAAAATTGTTTCTGGAATCTTCGAAAGAAATAAACCTTATTTACATGTTAGACACGGGAAAAACTTAAAATTCTCTAGTCCGAATGCCTTTTTTGCTGAAAAGAAAGAGATTGTGGATATCTCCTATCCTGGGGATATTGTAGGTTTACACGACACAGGAAACTTTAAGATCGGTGATACTTTAACTGAAGGTGAAGTGTTGCATTATAAAGGAATTCCGAGCTTTTCTCCAGAACACTTTAGATATATCAATAATGCCGATCCTATGAAGTCTAAGCAATTAGAAAAAGGGATCGATCAATTGATGGATGAAGGTGTGGCGCAGTTGTTTACTTTAGAAATGAACAATAGAAAAGTGATTGGTACGGTTGGAGCACTACAATTTGAAGTGATCCAGTACAGATTAGAACATGAATATGGTGCGATGTGTACCTATGAGAATGTGAATGTTTTTAAAGCTACCTGGGTGGAAGCTAAAGATGTGAAAAGCGAAGAGTTTAAAGAATTTAAGCGAGTTAAAGCAAAATTCTTAGCTCATGACAAGCGTGGACAGTTGGTGTTCTTTGCAGATTCTCAATTCTCATTACAAATGACACAACAAAAATATCCTTCCATTAAATTTCATTTAGTTTCGGAATTCTAAAGCATCGCTTTTATCATATAAAAAACCCCGGAGAATTATCTTCGGGGTTTTTTATATAATTTGAATGTCATATTGAGCCTGTCGAAATATGCTTATTAGTGAGTAAGAAACTTCGACAGGCTCAGTTTGACATAGTTTAAAATTGACTATGCTTGTCCAGTAGGCCCAAAATTAAGTGGAATTGGTGGCTGCTCGTAATCCTTGATCTCTCCATGAGCTTTTTCAAAACGCTTTACGTTTTCACCTAAAGCTTTTAAAAGTCTTTTAGCATGCTGTGGCGTTAAGATAATTCTCGATTTTACCTTGCTTTTTGGAGTTCCCGGCATAATGCTTACAAAATCTACGACAAATTCAGATACCGAATGATTGATGATGGCTAAGTTGGAATAAATCCCTTCTGCTATCTTTTCATCCAATTCTATATTTATCTGTCCCTGTTTCGGGTTTTTATCATCACTCATACTTTCTAATGTTTTGTCTAAAATAAGAAAATCTGCATTCAATCGGCCGAAGCTTCAAAAAATGCAGATCTCTATGATTAATTTCCTCAACTACTTTTCAGCAGTTTCAAAAAATAAGATTTAATTATAATTTACTTCTTGCTTTCTTTCCATCATTTCGTCGAATTCTTCTTTAGAACCAACAATAATGTTATCGTAAGCACGCATTCCAGTTCCTGCAGGGATCTTATGTCCAACAATTACGTTTTCTTTAAGACCTTCTAAGTAATCTATCTTACCTGCTACTGCTGCCTCATTCAATACTTTAGTAGTTTCTTGGAAAGAAGCTGCAGAGATGAATGATTTAGTTTGTAACGAAGCTCTAGTAATACCTTGAAGGATTGGAGTAGCGGTAGCATTAACTGCTTCTCTAGCCGTTGCAAGTTCTTTATCCTCTCTTCTTAAAGATGAATTTTCATCTCTAAGTTCTCGAATAGTAACCAGTTGACCTGCTTTCAATTTAGATGAATCTCCAGCATTCTCGATCACTTTCAATCCAAATAACTTGTCATTTTCTTCAATGAAATCTGACTTGTGGATCAATTGGTTCTCTAAGAATATAGTATCTCCAGAGTCTACAATTCTAACTTTACGCATCATCTGTCTTACTACAACTTC
>CAZWSP010000170.1:0-5618 GCA_964636585.1 uncultured Antarcticibacterium sp. | reverse complement strand
CGGTTCCATTACCATCAGATAATGCAAAAACTACGTTCTTACGAGTTTTTAACTTGGATAAATTAAATAACAATAACGATCCTGTAAATGGAGGAGATGGATTCTTCGATTATGTGCCTGGCATCACCATAAATCCGCAAAACGGATTGGTGATCTTTACTTCGGTAGAACCATTTGGAGAATATTTATTCGATAAGTTGGACACTACGCCAACCGGAGGTGGAGAAGATTATAATATTCCAGAAACCTATAATGATAATCAGCGTGAGTATGTGTTTAGAAGTTTATATAGAACTACCAAAATTCAGGCAGAACAGGAAGATGCAGATAAGAATAAGTTTCAGTTAAAGGGGCGATATAAATCTTCTCAAGTAGATGGAATTCCAGTTGGTTTCAATTTGCCACAAGGCTCAGTAACTGTTACTGCTGGTGGTCGTGTGTTGCAAGAAGGTGTAGATTATGTGGTAAATTATCAATTAGGAAGAGTGCAGATCATAGACGATTCTCTATTGGCTTCAAATATTCCAATTCAAGTTTCCACAGAGAATAATGCACTTTTTGGCCAGCAATCTAAGCGATTCACTGGGATTAATATCGAACATCAATTCAACGATAAATTATTGGTTGGAGGAACCTTCTTAAATTTAAAAGAACGCCCGTTAACTCAGAAAGCCACTTACAATTATGAGCCTATAAATAATACCATTTATGGCTTAAATGCAACTTACAGCACCGAAGTTCCTTTCTTAACAAGACTTGCAAATAAATTGCCGAATATAGATACCGATGTGGCTTCCAATTTCTCTATTCGTGGGGAATTTGCTTATTTACAACCGGGCGCGCCGCAGGTTAATAATTTCGATCAGAAAGCAACAACGTATATAGACGATTTTGAAGCTTCCCAAACTTCTATTTCTATCAGTAATCCTCTAGGATGGGAGCTTTCTAGTGTGCCTTTAGATTTTGGAGGCGAGCTTGCAAATGGTGATTTGGCTTCCGGGTATAAACGTGCAAACTTAGCTTGGTATACGGTAGACCCTATCTTTTATAGCAGCAGAAGACCGGACGGAATTACAGATGCCGATCTTTCTAATTATGCAACAAGACGGGTGTTTTTAAGTGAGATCTTCCCAAATACCGATGTAATTCAAGGGCAACCACAGGTGATCTATACCATGGATCTGGCCTTTTCACCAAGTATTCGTGGTCCTTATAACTTTAATCCTACGGCAGCTGGAGGAAATACCTTGAACAATCCGAAAGATAACTTTGGAGGAATTTCCCGAGCAATAAATTCTACCAACTTTGAGCAAGCCAATGTGGAGTTTATAGAGTTTTGGATGATGGATCCTTTTATATATTCAGAAAACGCAGGGAATACAGGAGGAACTATTAGCTTCAACTTAGGAAATATTTCTGAAGATGTTTTGAAGGATGGACGAAAGCAATATGAAAATGGATTGCCACAAGATGCCGGAACTCAGAATACAGTAAGTACGGTTTTCGCAAAAGTTCCTGCAGATCAGTCTTTGATTTATGCATTTGATTCTGAAGGTCAAGCTCGAGTGAATCAAGATGTTGGTTTCGATGGGTTGGGCGATGCAGAAGAAAGCGTGAAATATCCAGCTTTTGGAAACTTGGCAGATCCTTCCGCAGATAACTATGAGTATTTCTTGAACACAACAGGAAGCATTGTAGATAGATATCAAAATTATAATGGAACTCAAGGTAACTCCCCAACAGAGGTGGGAGATACCAATAGGGGAAATACCACCTTGCCAACTACAGAAGATCTCAATAGGGATAATACAATGAATACTATTAATAGTTATTTTGAGTATGATGTTAAGATCTTTCCGGGGATGAACATAGACAACAACCCATACATTACAGATGTTAGGGAAGTGGATGCACCTTTGCCAAATGGACAGGATATTCCAGTGCGTTGGGTACAGTTTAAAGTGCCAATTTTTGAACCTACAGATACCAAGGGTGGAATTGCCGATTTTAGATCCATCCGTTTTATGAGAATGTTCCTTACAGATTTTCAACAGAAAACAGTATTGAGATTTGGAACTATGGATCTTGTAAGAGGAGATTACAGAAGATACAATCAGAGTTTAGATCCAGACAAGCCCAATCAGCCAGTAGAGGAAGGAACTTTATTTGAAGTTTCTGCTGTTAATATTGAAGAGAACGAAAGAAGAGAGCCAATTCCTTATGTGTTGCCTCCGGGCGTAAACCGTGAAGAGCTGTTTAATAATAACACCAATATTCGACAAAACGAACAATCTCTTTCTATTAGAGTTTGCGGTTTGGAGCCACAGGATTCTAGAGCGGTGTATAAGAATTTCCAAGTGGATATGCGCCAATATAAGAACTTAGAAATGTTCTTACACGCCGAATCTTTTGTAAATGAAATTGCATTAAAAGATGGACAATTGGTTGCATTCTTAAGAATTGGAACCGATTTTACAGATAACTATTACCAAGTTGAAATTCCGCTTACGGCAACTATGTTTGGCGCGACTTCTTCAGATGAAATTTGGCCTGAAGCTAATAGATTATTATTGCCATTGGAATTGCTTCAGAAAGTAAAAACACGAGTTTTAGGTGATCCTTCCTTAATTCCAACACAACTGAATTATTTTGATGAAGATCTAAATTCCGCAGATCCTGAAGATCCATATCAAATTGGTCAATTAAGAATTGGGGTAAAAGGGAACCCAAGTTTCGGGAATGTGCGTTTAATGATGCTTGGTGTAAAGAATGGATCTCCGGAGAATTCGGCTTCAGATATTTGTGGGGAAGTTTGGTTTAATGAGCTTCGCTTATCTGAATTAGATAATCAAGGCGGTTGGGCTGCCATTGTAAATATGGATACCAATATTGCCGATTTTGCAACAGTTTCTGCAACCGGTAGAAAGAACACCATAGGTTTTGGTGCTTTAGAAGAAGGTCCAAACCAAAGAAGTAGGGAAGATCTTCAGCAATATGATGTGGTAACTAACATGAATGCAGGTCAGTTATTACCACAAAAATGGGGAGTAAAAATCCCTTTGAATTATAGCAGAGGAGAAGAACTAATCACCCCTAAATATGATCAGGAATATTTAGATCTTGAATTAGAATCTAGATTAAATGATATTACCGATCCTACCGAGAAAGATATAGTAAGAGAACAATCTGAATCGTATACCAAAAGACAAAGTGTTAATGTAATTGGATTGCGAAAAGAGCGTGTTGGCGAGAAAAAACCAATGCCTTATGATATTGAGAATTTCGCTTTTTCTACCTCTTACAATCAAGTAGACCATCGTGATTTTGAAATTGAAGACGCTTTGAGTCAAACAGTTCGAGTTGGGGCCACTTATGATTATGGATTTACTCCTTGGAACTTGGAGCCTTTGAAGAACATTACGGCCTTGGATAGCAGCGATTATTATGCGCTTCTAAGAGATTTTAATGTGAATCTATTGCCTACCAATATTTCCTTGGGTTCTAACATTTTTAGACAATACAACGAACAAAAGTTTAGAGAGCTTAGTTTAAATGAAAACGACATAGGACTGCCAACATTGTATCAGCGTAATTTTATGTTCGATTGGCAATATAGAGTGAATTATAATCTTACCAAATCGCTTCAGTTTAGTTTTAGCGCAACCAATAACAGGTTGGTGAGAAATTATTTTACTGAAGATAATTTTGTAGATAACAGCATTGGAATTTGGGATAACTTCTTCGAAATAGGAACGCCTAATCAGCATTTCCAATCGCTTCAGTTAAATTATGAATTGCCTTTTGCGAAGATCCCAATTTTGGCTTTTGTAAAAACAACCTATTCTTATACCGGAGATTTCCAATGGCAACGTGGATCACAGATCTTCGATCAGTTAGAGGGAATTCCAGATCTAGGAAATTCGGTCCAAAATGCGAGTGTCCATCAGTTAAATGCGAATATGGATATGCAAGGACTATATAAATATTTAGGATTGGTTCCTAAAAAGTCTTCGGCAAATTCTATTAAAGAGCGAAGTGCTTCTGTTCCTAAGTCGCCAAATCAGACGCAAGAAGATGAAAAAGCAGCGCAACCAAAATCTGCCAAAGCTTACAATACGGCCTTAGGATTTATAACTGCAATAAAAAGACTTCAGATAAATTATAGAGAGAATCGTGGGATCTTTTTACCGGGATATACTCCAAGTATAGGATTTATGGGAACTTTGCGCCCAACTACCGGTTTTACATTAGGAAGCCAGAGCGATGTTCGTGGAATAGCTGCGAGAAACGGATGGTTAACGCTTTATCAGGAATTTAATCAGCAGTATACCGCAGTGCAAAATAAGCAATTAGATGCGCAAGCATCTTTAAGTTTTATTCCAGATCTAACTATAGATCTAAATGCGAGTAGGATCTATTCTGAAACTTATAATGAAAACTATAAAGTGAATCCAACCAGCTTGGAGTATCAATCTTTAAGTCCATATAACTTCGGAAATTTTAATGTTTCCACCATTCTTATAAAAAGCGCTTTCGATAAGAACGATCAGGAATTTTCTGAAACTTTTCAAAACTTTAGAGCAAATAGATTAGAAGTTGCGAGAAGATTGGCTGCAGATAATGGTAGAGATCCAAATAATGTAGATGCAGAAGGTTATCCTGTAGGTTATGGAAAAACCAATCAAGCAGTGCTATTACCTGCTTTTATTGCCGCCTATAGCGGGCAAGATGCATCCTCAGTTAAATTAGGGGCATTTAGAAGTTTTCCGCTACCAAACTGGGATATTAAATATACAGGGTTCATGCGTATAGATTGGTTCAAAAAGAATTTCAAAAGATTTAGCTTGAGCCATGGATATAGAGCGGGATATACTATAAATCAGTTTCAATCTAATCTGGATTATAACTCGAATAACCCTTTCGAATTCAACCAGGCGAACAATTTCAAGAACAAATTGTTATTCGCCAACATAAACCTAACGGAATTGTTTAGTCCGCTAATGCGAATAGATCTAGAAACTACTGAAGCTATTCGAGTTTTGGCTGAAATAAAAAAGGATAGAACAATGTCTTTAAGCTTCGATAACAACTTGCTTACGGAAGTGAAAGGGAACGAATATATTTTGGGCTTAGGATATAGAATTAAAGATCTTAAGATCACTACCAACCTTGGTGGGAAACAACGAGTATTAAGTAGCGATCTTAACTTTAAAGCAGATGTTGCGTATCGTAAGAATATAAATATTATTAGATACCTAGATCTAGATAACAATCAGGTAATAGCGGGGCAAAATTTATGGGCAATTAACTTTGTTGCAGATTATGCCTTATCTAAAAACCTTACGGCCTTGTTTTATTATGATCATACTTTTTCTGAATATGCAATTTCTACTGCATTTCCACAGACAACTATCAGGTCTGGATTTACTTTGAGATATAATTTCGGAAATTAGTACGATGCTATTTGACCAGACCTAAGAATAAATTAACTTTGTGCTCCAAGAAAAAATAATTATATGAATATTCCACAAGAATTAAAGTACACCAAAGATCACGAATGGATTTTAGTCGATGGGTATATTTCCCCTATTGGCATAACATATTTCGCAGAAGTAGAA
>CAZWSP010000169.1:0-5686 GCA_964636585.1 uncultured Antarcticibacterium sp. | reverse complement strand
GTAAATGGTCACTTATTAAAAGAGATTGAACATTTCTTTAAAGTGTATAAAGATCTTGAGAAAAAGAAAGTAGATGTTGGGGGATGGGGAAATGCTGCTGAAGCTAAAGAGATCATCAAACAATGTATCGAAAGATATAAGAATTATGAAGGTGATAAAGAGAGATTCGGAATATAATCGAATAATTTTCTCATAAATATTGAATAATTAAAAGCGATGACCTTAAAAAGTTATCGCTTTTTTATTTATCATTGATTTAACTACATTAGCAGACATTAACTAATTTTTAACTATCTCTATGGAATCAATGATTATCTATGCCCCAATTGTTCTGGCCTTAATTGGTCTTATTTACATGTGGATTAAAAGATCTTGGGTTTTAAAACAAGATGCCGGCGACGGGAAAATGAAAGAAATATCCGATCATATCTATGAAGGAGCCCTCGCTTTTTTAAATGCTGAATATAAATTACTTACCATTTTTGTTCTTATTGTAAGTGTTGCACTTGCAGTAGTATCTTTTGTAGTACCAACTACACACTGGCTAATTGTTGTTGCTTTTATTTTTGGAGCATTTTTCTCTGCACTTGCGGGAAACATGGGAATGAAGATAGCTACCAAAACAAACGTAAGAACTACACAAGCCGCTAAAACTAGTTTACCGAAAGCCTTGGGAGTTTCCTTTGGTGGAGGAACCGTAATGGGACTTGGAGTTGCAGGTCTTGCCGTTTTAGGTCTTACTTCATTCTTTATATTTTTCTTTAATTTCTTTATGGGAGGTGTTTGGACTTCTACTGCAGATATGACCATCGTACTTGAAACACTCGCAGGATTCTCTCTTGGAGCTGAATCTATAGCATTATTTGCACGTGTTGGTGGTGGTATTTATACCAAAGCTGCCGATGTTGGAGCAGATCTTGTTGGAAAAGTAGAAGCTGGAATTCCTGAAGATGATCCTAGAAACCCTGCAACTATTGCAGATAACGTTGGAGACAACGTTGGAGATGTTGCCGGGATGGGAGCAGATCTTTTCGGATCTTATGTGGCAACTGTGCTTGCAGCCATGGTTCTTGGAAATTATGTGATCAAGGATATGGGAGGAAGCATCAGCGATGTTTTTGGCGGAATTGGCCCGGTTTTATTACCTATGGCAATTGCCGGAGCAGGAATTATAATTTCCATGATCGGTACTATGTTAGTTAAAATTAGCAGTAACGATGCTAAAGAATCTCAAGTAATGCGCGCTTTAAATATTGGAAACTGGGTTTCTATAGGTCTAGTTGCAATTTGTTGTTATGTCTTAGTAAAATGGATGCTTCCTGAAACTATGCAAATGGAATTCTTTGGAGAAGGTCTTAAAGAGATCTCTTCTATGCGAGTTTTTGGAGCAACTATCATCGGACTTATCGTTGGAGGAGCAATTTCTTCAGTAACCGAATATTATACCGGATTAGGTAAGAAGCCAATTCTTAAAATTGTACAACAATCTAGTACTGGAGCAGGAACCAACATTATTGCTGGTTTAGCAACAGGGATGATCTCTACTTTTCCATCTATCTTATTATTTGCAAGTGCAATTTGGGCATCGTATGCCTTTGCAGGATTTTACGGAGTTGCATTGGCAGCTTCAGCAATGATGGCTACCACGGCTATGCAATTGGCTATAGATGCTTTCGGGCCAATTTCTGATAACGCAGGTGGTATTGCCGAGATGAGCGAACAAGAACCAATCGTTAGAGAACGTACAGATATATTAGATTCCGTAGGAAATACTACAGCAGCAACGGGAAAAGGTTTTGCAATTGCATCTGCAGCATTAACCTCTCTTGCTTTATTTGCAGCTTATGTAACATTTACGGGTATTGAAGGGATAAATATTTTTAAAGCTCCGGTTTTGGCAATGCTATTTGTTGGAGGAATGATCCCAGTTGTTTTTTCTGCTTTAGCAATGAATGCGGTTGGAAAGGCAGCAATGGAAATGGTTCAAGAAGTTAGAAGACAGTTTAGGGAAATTCCTGGAATTATGGAAGGAACCGGAAAACCACAATATGATAAATGTGTAGCAATTTCTACGGAAGCTTCTTTAAGAGAAATGATGCTTCCTGGTTTATTAACCATAGGTTTTCCTTTAGCGATCGCTTTTGTTCCAATGATCTTTGGAATGAATAATTTGGCAATTGCTGAAATGTTAGGTGGATATATGGCCGGAGTAACCGTAAGTGGTGTACTTTGGGCTATTTTCCAAAACAACGCCGGTGGTGCTTGGGATAATGCTAAAAAATCTTTTGAAGCGGGTGTCTTGATTAACGGGGAAATGACGTATAAAGGATCTGATGCTCACAAAGCAGCTGTTACTGGAGATACTGTAGGAGATCCGTTTAAAGATACTTCCGGGCCATCTATGAACATTTTGATTAAACTGACTTGTTTAATAGGTTTGGTAATCGCGCCAATATTGGGAGGTCATACTATTGGAGATGAAGATCAATCTTCAGAAAATGCTGAAATCATCAATGTTGTTGGTCAAGATAACTCTAGAACTAAGGAAGTGGAAGTAAGAATGACCACAGAAGGTGACCAAAGTATTGCTGAAGTTAGAACTACTACAACAGAGAATGGTAAGACAGATATTAATGTGAAAACCTTTAAAGGAACCACAGAAGAAGTAGAAGCAAAGATCGAGGATATGTAAATTCTCGATTTCTTATAATTAGAAAGATCTTCATCCATTAGGTGAAGATCTTTTTTTTTGGTTAGGTTTTTATGAATTCTTCCGAATTACGCTTTTGCCTTTTTATTCAATCTTTTCTCTGCTAGATCATCTAATTTTTGATCTGCATTGTACTCTTCATCTAGAGTTTTCTGAAGTTTTTTAGCAATGCTATCATGCCCAAGTTCTTTAGCAAAACGCACTGCAGTTCCATATCCGGAGATCTCATAATGCTCTACACGTTGCGCTTCAGCAATTAATCCTGCATCTTTAACTTCTGGATCTGCCTTTTCTTCAATCATAGATTGTGCTTCCTTGATCAAGCCTTCCATCGCCTTACATTTTTCACCAGTAGGCTTAATAGATAATTCCTTGCAGATCTCTTCAATACGATCTTTATGCGTTTTAGTTTCTTCTAAATGCCCTTCAAATGCTTTTTTAAGCTGAGCATCATGGGCAGCTTTTACCATTTTTGGCAATGCATCTATTAGCTGAGTTTCTGCGCTGTAAAGGTCTTTTAATTGATGTTCGAATAACTCTTCTAGATTTTTCATAATATATATTTTAATGGTTATAAAACGAATTTAAAAAGTAAGCTGTTTAGTCTTAGTTAAATACATGATAATTAAAATCTAATTTTAGTGAACATAGTGTTAAGTCATATTTGGGAAATGGAGTTTATAATTAGTTATTATAATTCTATATTTTATTAGATGAATTTTTCATTATTAAATTATTTCTGATTGTATTTTGATACGGATTCAGCTCATAAAGTTTATGTAAAATTCGAGGCGATTTCTTTACAAATATTTGAATAATGCTAAATTACCTTTCCGTTTTATTTGGAGTTAAACTGAAGCAATGCTTAGAAGAATTAAAAGATTATTTAGTAAGGATAAAATTGAAAATGTATTAATTACTCCATATAGAAGTTATGGTACAAAAAACCACCTGTATTTATTGGGAAGGGCGTTAGACGATTTTCCTCTGAAGATAATGCAGGATCATTCATTTTTCAATACTCTTAAAACTACCTACAAGCAATTCGATAGTTTCGAAATTCCTAATGCAAAAGTAGAGCTTCATATTCCAGATTTTTTACATCTTAAAGCCGAAGCAGATTGCGAAGGCTATTTTCTATTTGAAGAAACCTTTAGCAAAGATCTTTCTACCAAAGCGAATGATGAAGGTTGGGTAACGGTAGATCTATTGTTCAAAGAAAGTGAAGATTCCCCGGTTTCAGAAGAAAGAAAACCGTTTCAAGGGGAGGTTTTAATACCAGATGAAAAAGCAGATTATGGGATTATTAGCGATATAGACGATACTATAATTCATACCGGAGTTACTTCATTTTTAAAATGGCGATTGGTAAAAAATTCACTTCTTACCAATGCGTATGATCGAATTCCATTTAAAGGCGCGGCAGAATTTTATCAGAAATTACATTTAGGAAAAAATGTAGAGAAGAATAATCCGGTGTTCTATATAAGCAACAGCCCATGGAATTTATATCAATATCTAAAGCTGTTCATGGATTATAATAAATTTCCGAAGGGTCCAATGTTGCTTCGGAATTTTAGAACTCCCTTCGATAGATCTATAAAACCAGAAAAGCCTCATAAGCAAAAGGAGATCATAAATATTCTAAAAACCTATCCGCATCTTAAATTCATTTTAATTGGTGATAGCGGGGAACATGATGCCTCTATTTATACAGATATTGCCGCACAATATCCAGATAGGATCTTGACCATTTATCTTAGAAGTGTGAACCACAAAAAGCAAATGAGACGGATTAGAAGTATTGTTACGGAATTTGAGACCACACCAATTTTAATGGTAGATAATTCCAAAGATGCCGAAGATCATGCCAGGCAACAAGGCTATATTAAATAAAAAAAACCCCCGCTATTTGTTAGCGGGGGTTTTATATTAAAAACTTAAAAAGCTATGCATGTTGCTCCATTG
The DNA here is from genome assembly GCA_964636585.1 of uncultured Antarcticibacterium sp. Lineage (GTDB taxonomy): Bacteria > Bacteroidota > Bacteroidia > Flavobacteriales > Flavobacteriaceae > Gillisia. Next base: position 1,008 of record CAZWSP010000169.1, on the reverse strand, counting down.
ATGCTTTTCTTGGCATTGTTCTAAAGATAACATCCCAAAGTGGAGACGATACTCCAAACGCCTTATCGGGCTCTCTGTAGTGATGTATACTGTGGTGATGCCATAAGATCTTCAAAAAGTTATTTGGCACTTTAAATGCGTGTACAGAATAATGTACTCCTAAATAAGCAGTGTAACCCATTAAGAATCCAGCAAGGAAACCAAATGCATAATCGCCCATTACACTTCTATAGATCACGAAGAAAATAGTAGCCAAGATCAAGCTTAAGATTGGCGGCATGGCTAATCTATCTTTGTCTTTTGGAAAATCATGATGTACACCGTGCATAGTGTAAACAAATTTTTCTCTCTTAGGATTTGTCACCGGTAAATGATATAAATAGCGGTGCATTAAATATTCTATGAACGTAAAGAAGAAAAGTCCACCTAAGAATAATAAAATTATACTAGGCACTTCAAATCCTTTTTCTACGATCCCAAAATAGATCAGGATTGCAGAGATCACTGTAAAAATTATTAAAGGTGCTGCAATATGTGTGTGGGTTAACTTTTCTAATAATGGATTATCGAAAAGTTTAGCAGATCCTTTGTGTTTCGGTCTTTTGTGTTTGGTAGCCTCCATGAAAGTTTTTTTTAAAATAATCCGTTTATTTGAGCGTCTATCTTATTTATGATATCTCCCAAATCTTCGGGATTGTCAACAAAATTAATATTATCTACATCTATAACGAGTAAATTGCCTTTATCATATGTATGTACCCAGGCCTCATATCGCTCATTCAGCCGGCTAAGATAATCAATAGAGATAGAATTTTCATATTCTCTTCCTCGTTTATGTATTTGAGACACCAAATTTGGGATACTGCTTCGTAGATAAATAAGAAGATCAGGACCTTTAACCACGCTTTCCATTAGATCGAATAACGACTTGTAATTTTTAAAATCACGATTTGTCATTAAACCCATGGCGTGAAGGTTAGGTGCAAAAATATGAGCATCTTCATAAAT
>CAZWSP010000168.1:0-5725 GCA_964636585.1 uncultured Antarcticibacterium sp. | reverse complement strand
TGCTTAAAGGAAGCATTTCTGAAGCTGCATTCAGTTTCATCGTACAAGATCCTAAAGCGATCATAGAATGATTTAAAGAAAGATCTTTACGTTCTAGTTTTTTAATATATCGCATCAATTCAGTTTCTGAATGATAAGAATTAAAAACTTCGTTCGTTAAGAATTCTGTTTTTCTGTCTACTGAAGATGGAATTGCATTTCCTTCAGCTAAGCTTTCAATTGCATCGAATTCCTTGTTAGAAATTTCAGCAAAAATTGAAACTATTTTATTTAGATCTTTTATTGTAACCGTTTCATTTAGGGCAATAACTACCGTTTCTGAATCTGGATAATAAAAGTTCATTTTATTTTTCTCTGCTAGAACCTTAACTGCTTTTGCATCTGCCTTCACCTGAAGCGTATCGAAATAAGATTTGTTAAGTTGACTAAAACCTAAACTTTCTAATTTTTTATCTAAAGTAAATGCTGAAGCATGAACGGTATTCGCAATATATTCTAAACCTTTTGGCCCGTGATACACGGCGTACATTCCAGCCATAACCGCGAGAAGTACTTGCGCAGTACAAATGTTAGAAGTTGCTTTATCTCTTTTAATGTGTTGCTCTCTTGTTTGCAACGCCATTCTTAAAGCTCGGTTTCCGTTAAGATCTTTAGTAACTCCAATAATCCTTCCTGGAATATTTCTTTTATATTCTTCTTTTGTAGCAAAATAAGCAGCATGTGGCCCACCATAACCAAGTGGTATTCCAAATCTTTGGGTAGTTCCCACCACTACATCTACTCCAAAATGTCCTGGAGATTCTAATTTTATTAAGCTCAAAATATCTGCAGCGACAACTACTTTAATTCCTGCATCTTTACATTTTGCAACGTAAGCGGAATAATCGAAAACTTGTCCAGATTTTCCTGGATATTGCAAGATCGCTCCAAAAAATTCGGTTGAAAAGGCGAATTCAGCGTGATCACCAACAACCAGTTCTATTCCAAGCGGAATTGCTCTTGTTTTTAATAAAGAAATTGTTTGAGGAAGTACTTCCTCTGAAACGAAGAATTTAATCACTTCATTTTTCTTCTGATCTCTATCTCTTACAGCATGTAAAAGCGCCATAGCTTCTGCAGCTGCCGTAGACTCATCTAAAAGCGAAGCATTTGCCAATTCCATTCCAGTAAGATCTGCGATCATGGTTTGGTAATTAAGTAAAGCTTCTAATCTTCCTTGAGCTATTTCTGCTTGGTATGGTGTATACGCAGTATACCATCCCGGATTTTCTAATATGTTTCGTTGTATCACAGCAGGCATGATAGCTTGGTGGTATCCTAAACCTATATACGTTTTATAAACCTTGTTTTTAGCGGCCAGTTCCCCAATATGCTCTGCATATTCGTTTTCGCTCAATGCTGTGGCAAGATTTAGGGGTGCTTTTAGCCTAATATCATCTGGAATTGTCTCGTAAATTAGTTCGTCTAAAGAAGAGACACCTACGGTAGAAAGCATTTCTGAAAGTTCACTTTCCTTGGGACCAATATGTCTAAGTGCAAAAGAATCTGTTCTCATCAAAATTATGTTGTGTTTTGTGCTGCGAAATTACATATTTTAAACGTAAATTTTTACAATTTAGGGACTTAGACTTGTTAAGATTTTATAACTTAATTTTGAAAGACATTCCAATAAATAAATCGTATTGAAAGATCTTCTCAATTTTTACGTAAACAGTAGTATTCACGTGGCATTGTCTGTTGTAAGTCTCGCCATTATTACCACTTTGAATTTTAGCGTAAGTATAGATTGGTATGTGTATTTGTTTATATTTTTTGGTGCCATCACAGGTTATAATTTTGTAAAATATGCGGGAATTGCTGGTTTACATCATTTAAGCCTCACAAAAAATCTAAGGCTCATTCAAGTTTTCTCTTTATTGATCTTTGCTGGATTAATTTATATCTTATTTCATCTTCCAATAAATGCCATTATTATCTCGGGGGTGTTGGGAATTTTCACACTTCTCTATGTGATCCCACTTTTTGGGGAAGGGAAAAATTTAAGAGGCTTCGCGGGAATTAAAATTTACGTGATCGCTTTTGTGTGGAGTGGGGTAACGGTCTTACTGCCGTTGGTTAATGAAGCAGATCTTTTTCAATGGAACGTGATTGCAACTTTAATTCAACGTTTTCTATTCGTATTTGCTTTAACGCTGCCTTTCGAAATAAGAGATCTGAGATTTGATATGGCAAATTTAAAAACCGTTCCGCAAATATTTGGCGTTTACAAAACCAAGATCATTGGGATCCTAGCTATTTTAACGGTGCTAATGTTGGAATTTTTAAAATCGAATTCTGACTTTTATAGCTTGTTTTCTTTACTCTTTGCAGGAATATTGCTGACTTTCTTTTTGAAGAGTTCTAGAATTCGTCAGCCTAAATATTATTCATCTTTATGGGTGGAGGCAATCCCAATTTTTTGGTGTATCCTTAGAATTTCTTTGGAATTTATTGATTAGTTATTTCATTTTCAATCTTTTCTCTCCACGCTTTCTTTTCCTCTTCTGTACATGTTTTAATTTCAGATTGATTAATCAATTCTGTTAACTTCGTATTCTTTTCTGAATACTTCTTGCATTTCTTGCAATAAATAAGATGTAATAACATCTTTAGTTTATCTGCAACTGAAGCTTCTTTATACTGTGCTTTATCACAACAAAATGCCGCTTCAGAACAATCTATTAAGAGTGCCTTTTTATAACTCATATTAAAACCAATTTTTTTCTAAACATTGGGCAAGCGTTGTTCGTGCTCTGTGAATTATTACCCAAAGGTTAGACGGTGTTATATTAAACTCATTACAAATGGCTTCGGTATCAAACCCATCTATCGTTTTCATTTTAAAGATCTTTGCCTGTTTTTCTGTGAGATGCTGCATGCAATCTAAAATTGCGATGCCTAGTTCTTCATTCTCCATTACATCTTCTGCAGTCTTATCTAGAACATCTGGCGCATTCTCTTCTAGCCAATCTCCTTCGTTAGAATCGTCACTATACTGAATTTTAATTTCGGCTCTTCCTTTTCTGGAATTGCTTTTTCGGTAATGATCTATGATCTTTCTTTTAAGGATAGAAATTAACCATGTGCGCTCTGTGGCTTCTCCCTTAAAATTCTTCATAGATTTTAAACCAGCAAGAAATGTTTCGGAAATTAGGTCATGAGCCAATTCCCTATCATTCACCCGAACTATCGTGTAATTGAAGAGGTAATCTGAATATTTATCGACCCATTTATTAGGATCAATTAGATTAATAGACATAAGCAAATGGCATAATTTATTCTAAATTAAGAAAAGTTGTGGCTAATCTCTCTTTTGAAAGATAAGATTTACACCGAATAATACCGAAAATTATTTTTTAAGCAAACCGGCTCTTTTTAATAAAGCATCTGGTCTAGGTTCTTTCCCTCTAAATTGCTTGTACAATTCCATAGGATCCTGTGTTCCTCCTAAAGAAAGAACGTTATCATGAAACTTCTTAGCAACTTCACTATTAAAGATTCCCTCTTCTTTAAAAAATTCGAAAGCATCGGCATCCAATACTTCTGCCCATTTATAAGAATAATATCCAGAGGAATACCCACCTTGAAATATATGTGAAAAAGAAGTGCTCATACAATTTTCTGCCACTTCAGGATATAATTTGGTAGGTTCGAATGCTTCGTCTTCATGTGTTTTTACATTTGTTATAGCCGTAGGATCTACTGCGTGATAACTCATATCTAACATCCCGAAACTTATCTGGCGTAAAGTTGCCATTCCTTCATGAAAATTAGATGCTTTCTTGATCTTATCTATCAATTCCTGCGGAATGATCTCTCCGGTTTTATAATGTTTAGCAAACAACTGAAGCGCTTCCGGTTCGTAACACCAATTTTCTAACACCTGACTTGGCAATTCAACAAAGTCCCAATAAACACTGGTTCCTGAAAGACTTGGATAAGTGGTATTTGCTAACATGCCATGAAGCGCGTGTCCAAACTCATGAAAGAGCGTAGTTACCTCATTAAAGGTAAGTAGGGAAGGAGTGTTTTTTGTTGGTTTTGTAAAATTACAAACTATAGAAATGTGCGGACGAATATTCTCATCGCTGTTCATTTCCTGATTTCTATAAACCGTCATCCATGCACCATCTCTTTTCCCAGCTCTCGGGTGGAAATCGGCATAAAAAAGTGCGATATCCTTTCCGAGGTTGTTGGTTACCTTATAAGTTTTTACATCTGGATGATACACATCTACATCGTTAACTTCGGTAAAGTTGAGGTTGTATAATTTATTGGCTACAGTAAATACGCCGTCTATAACATTTTCTAGCTGAAAATATGGCTTCAGTTTTTCGTCATCAAGATCGAATAATTTTTGTTTTAACTTTTCTCCATAATATCCTGCATCCCATTTCTGTAGTTTATCGATTCCGTCAAGATCGTTCGCGAATTTTTCTAATTCCGAAAATTCATTTTCAGCAGCTGGTTTGGCTTTATCCAATAGTTCGCTTAAGAAAGATTCTACCGTTTCAGGGTTTTTTGCCATTCGCTCTTCCAACACAAAATGTGCGTGAGATTTATAACCGAGTAGTTTTGCTCTATCAAATCTAAGCTGAACGATATCTAGAACATTCTCTTGATTATCTAATTCATCATTATGAAATCCTTTTGCTCCAAAAGCAAGAGCCATTTGCTTTCGCAATTCTCTTTTGGACGAATATTTCATAAAAGGGATATAACTTGGGTATTCCAAGGTGAAAACCCATCCTTCTTTATCCTTAGAAACCGCAACTTCATGTGCCGCCTCTTTTACATCTTCGGGAAGTCCTGCTAGATCTTCTTTATTTTGAAGATGAAGTTCAAATCTATTAGATTCGGCCAAAACATTTTCACCAAATTTTAAACTTAAAGAGGACAATTTTTTATCGATCTCTCTTAATTTATTTTTTCCTTCTGAATCTAGATTTGCCCCATTTCTAGAAAAGGCTTTATATTTTTTATCCAGCAACATTAACTGTTCTCCATTAAGAGAAAATGAATCTTTATTCGTGTAAACTTCTTTTACTTTCGAAAATAGTTTTTCATTTAAAATGATGTCATTTTTAAAATCTGAAAGCAAGGGAGAAATCTCTTGAGCGATCTTTTGAATCTCTTCATTGGTCTCTGCAGAATTCAAGTTAAAAAAGATGCTTGTGATCCTGTCCAAGGTTTTTCCGGAAAACTCTAAAGGTTCTATGGTATTCTTAAAAGTAGGCGCCTCCGTATAATTAACTATTTCATCTATCTCTGCTTTAGCAAGTTCTATTGCTTCTAAAATTGCAGGCTTATAATGGGAGTTAGTTATTTTTGAAAAAGGAGCGTTATCAAAACTTTCTAAAAGTGGATTATTAGAACTCATAATAAAATTATTTTTTTGTAGGAAAACACTTTAATTCACCGATATTTTGAGAAATTTAATCGATTTTATTTGAAATATTGTGTAACTTTCCTTTTTGATATTGTAAAATTTACGTTTTAAGTATTTATAGTAAAGTAGTCCTTAAATAGTTTAGATAATATATTTAGAATGGTTAATAAATGATAATTTTAACGAAAGAGAACTACCAAAGAAAGCCACATTAATTTGTGGCTTTCTTATTTTTTATAGCTCGCTGCGCCTTCTATCACTTTTTGTCTTAAGCCTTCTTTATAAACCAATATTTTA
>CAZWSP010000167.1:747-5726 GCA_964636585.1 uncultured Antarcticibacterium sp. | reverse complement strand
CTTCGATAAAATTGAAGCAGCTGGAGATATGCAACCTTCTTTAGTAGCAGGTGGTATTAAAGTAGCACTTCTTACAACGGTATTTGGATTGATCGTAGCTATTATTCTACAAATCTTTTATAATTACATCATCGCTAAGATCGATAGTATTGTAAATGATATGGAAGATGCTTCTATCTTATTAATCGACATGTTGGTTGATTACAAAAACAAAAAAAGAATCTAAGAAATAGTAAATCATGACCATACACAAAGTTTTAAAATATTTAGCACTTGTTATTGGTGTAATAGGTCTTATCCTTTTGGGTAGAATTATTATAGCTGGTGATGAAGCTATTATGGCCTCAACGGCAGAGCAAAATAGTTTACTAGAACCTTTAATGTGGCTGTCTTATATTATCTTAGGGATAAGCATACTTATTGTAGGGATCTTTGTAATAAAAGGTTTATTTACAGGAAATGTAAAGAACACATTAATTTCAGTAGGCGCATTTTTATTAATCATCGCAATTGCTTATGTAGTTACAGATGGAAATGAAACCGTATTAAAAGATGGAACTACGTTATCTGCAAGTGGAGACCACTGGGTAGGTGCCGGGTTAGTAATGTTTTATATTCTAGCGGCAGTAGCTGCTGGAGCTATGGTACTTTCCGGAATAAGAAAATTAATAAAGTAAATTATGGCTAAAAGATCAGCACCAGAAGTAAATGCCGGCTCTATGGCCGATATAGCATTCTTGCTATTAATTTTCTTCTTGGTTACTACAACAATTGAGACCGATAGGGGAATAAGCCGTAAATTGCCCCCTATTCAAGACGAGAACGTTGTTCCACCAGTAATTAAACAGAAAAATATTTTTACTGTTATTGTTGATAGAAACAACAGATTATTGGTAGAGGACGAGATCATGGAGTTAGCTAATTTGCGTAAAGCAGCTATTGCCTTCCTTGATAACGGTGGTGGAGTTGGTGAGGATGGTTGTACTTACTGTCAAGGAGCTAAAGATCCTGCTGCTTCAGATAATCCGAAGAAAGCTATTATCTCATTGGTAAATGACCGTAAGACAGAATATAGAACCTATATCTCTGTGCAAAACGAGCTGGTTGCTGCATATAACGAATTAAGGGATAGAGAATCTCAAAGATTGTTCGGTATGGATTATCTTGATATGGAAGCGAAATACAATGATCCTAATTTCCGTGGAAATAAGGATAAATTGGAAACGCAGTTAAATCAAGTTAAAGAAATGTATCCTCAATTGTTATCGGAAGCAGAGCCAAAAAGCTCATAGATTAGTATAATATTTTTAATTCAATCTAGTTATGTCTAAATTTAAAAAGAAAAAGAGTGGTGAATTACCAGCGATTAGTACGGCTTCATTGCCGGATATCGTTTTTATGTTGCTTTTCTTTTTTATGGTAGCTACGGTAATGCGTCAAAATACCTTAATGATTGAAAATAAATTACCATTTGCAGATCAAGTTGAAAAATTGGATAGAAAGGAATTGGTAAGTTATATTTATGCAGGTAAGCCAAGCGAAAGATACCAACAAAAATTTGGTACTGAAGCTCGAATTCAGCTAAATGATAAATTTTCTGAAGTTAAAGACATTCAGAATTTTATCTATGCAGAGAGAGAGTCAAAACGTGAAGAATTAATTCCTTATTTAACTACAGCTTTAAAAGTTGATGTTGAAACTAACATGGGATTAGTATCTGATATCAAACAAGAGTTAAGAAAAGCAGAAGCACTTAAGATTAACTACACAACTCGTATTGGAGAGGTAGCTAAGAATAATTAATTTCTGTAACATTACTGTTATACAAAACATCCCATCCGGATCAATCTGGATGGGATGTTTTTTTTATATTTAACTTTCTAATCTAGCCAGCAGAATTTATCATGAAAATGAAAAACATCGTATTCTTTCTACTTGGTGCTTTTAGTATGGCACCGTCATTTTCTCAAGTTGTTTCAGATTCTGTTGCTAAACCTGTAGATAGTCTTTATAGGGAAGATCAGTTCTATGTTGGGCTTACTTTTCACTTGTTAGGAAATCTGCCAGATAACTTATCGCAATCTGGTTTTTCAGGTGGATTTCATTTAGGTTTCATTCGGGATTTCCCTATCAATAAACAGCGAAACATAGCTATTGGTGCTGGTCTAGGCTGGTCTATAAATTCATATGGCCAGGAATTGTTTATAGGCGAAGATGAGAATAACAATACCATTTTTAGGAACTTAAATGAACCTGAAGTGATCTATGACACTAATAGATTTTCTACTCAGTTAGTCGAGGTTCCATTAGAATTTAGATGGAGAACTTCCACGGCAGATAGTTATAAGTTTTGGAGAGTTTACACAGGGGTTAGATTAGGCTATGTGTACTATTTGAACTCGGTTTTTAGAGAAGGAGATAATAAAGTAGTACAAACCGATGTGCCGGAATTCGACAGATTTAGAATTGGTACCACCTTTACTTTTGGATATAACACCTTCAATTTCCACGTATATTATAGTTTAAATCCATTCTTCAAAAATGCGGAGTTAAACAATCAACCTTTAGAGATTACTACTTTTAAATTAGGGCTGATGTTCTATATCTTATAGCCAAAAATTCAGCACTATTATTTGCGGAATCAGGCCTATAAAAAAACCTAACAATAGTTCTGCCCAGCTATGTGCTTTATAATGCAACCTGGATGTAGCGGTTAGTCCTAATGCTGCTATCAGAAATGCTATGGTATAAATGAGATTTAAGTGGTAGGAAATACTCAGCGCAATCACGAACATGAATATTCCAGAAAGGCCAAGCATATGTAAGCTTATCTTAACTCTAAGACACGCCAATATAAAAGCTGCAATTGCTGAAAAGAGAATACCTACAAAGTAATAATAAAGGGAGGGGTAATTATAGAAGTTGAGGATCTTAAAAAGATTTAAGCCAATTAAGAGACAATAAAAAAACAGAGGCCACCGGCGCTCATTAACATCCTTTAAAAAAATGCTATCTGCTTTTCCTAAATTCTTCAATAAAAAATAGAAGACTACCGGAATAAAAATAGTGGTGATAGCAACAGCTAATAGTTTTGCTTGAATTAAGGGTAAGGGAAAAAATCTAGGAGTAACTAAAAAGTAATACAAACTTCCTGCAAATGGCATCCAAAGTGGATGAAAAATAAAGGAAGCGCTCTTTATTAGGTACTTCATTAAATCTCTTTTCGCATTCTTGCTACCGGAATATCCAGTTGCTCTCTATACTTTGCAACCGTTCTTCTAGCAATTGGATAGCCCTTTTCCTTTAGAAGTTTCGCTAATTTATCATCGGTTAAAGGTTTGCGTTTATCCTCCTCTTCAATAGACATTTCTAATATCTTCTTGATCTCTCTGGTAGAAACTTCTTCCCCTTGATCATTGGTCATAGATTCAGAAAAGAATTCCTTTATCAATTTTGTTCCGTAGGGAGTATCTACATATTTACTGTTAGCAACTCTGGAAACCGTAGAAACATCCATTCCAATCTCATCTGCAATATCCTTTAAGATCATTGGGCGTAAATTACGCTCATCGCCGCTTAAAAAGAACTCTTTCTGATAATTCATTATAGAACTCATGGTGACCATTAAAGTCTGCTGACGCTGCTTAATTGCATCAATAAACCATTTCGCCGAATCTAGCTTTTGCTTAATGAACATCACCGCATCTTTTTGAGATTTGGTTTTTTCCTTAGATTCTTTATAACCTTTCAGCATATTGCTATAATCGTTGGAAATATGCATTTCAGGAGCATTACGTCCGTTAAGAGTTAACTCTAATTCCCCATCTACAATCTTAATTGCAAAATCTGGAATTACATGTTCTACCATTCTCAAGTTTCCTGAAATGGCACCACCTGGCTTCGGATTAAGATGTTCTATAACATCTATAGCATCACGAAGTTCATCTTCGGAAATATCATGTTTAGAAAGTAATTTAGTGTAATGTTTCTTGCTGAAGTGATCAAAAGATTTATCCAAAAGTTCTGTTGCTAATGCAACTTGTTTGGTAGGCTCTTTTCGCTTCAGCTGAAGCAATAAACATTCTTGAAGCGATCTTGCTCCAACTCCTGCTGGATCTAATTGCTGCACTTTTAGTAGTACTTTTTCTACCGTTTCTTCATCGGTATACACATTTTGTGTAAAAGCCAGATCATCTACAATATCTTGAAGTGTTCTTCTTATATATCCACTTTCATCTACACTTCCCACTAAAAATTCGGCGATCTCTTTTTCAAGATCACTAAGGCGGAAGGTGCTAAGTTGTGTTTTTAAATGTTGTGCAAAGGAAGTTCCAGAAGCATAAGGCACGTTCTTGTCCTCATCATCTGCACTATAATTATTTGCCTGTAGGCGATAATCTGGAACATCATCATCACTCAAATAATCATCTACATTGATGTCTGAATCATCAGAATCGTTATCATATTCATCATCCTGATATTCATCATTAGAAAACTCATCGTCAAATTCGGCATCAAGATCTTCTTTCCCATCTTCCAGCGCCGGATTTTCTTCCAATTCCTGCTTAATGCGTTGTTCAAAAGCTTGCGTAGGTAATTGAATAAGCTTCATCAACTGTATTTGTTGAGGAGATAGCTTTTGTGATAACTTAAAATTTAATTGCTGCTTTAGCATAGGTTTTAAATTGCGCTTTATACAAAAATAGGCAAAAAGCATGCTATTGTAGCTTTGGCATTAAGAATGCTTTCGTAAATTTTTGTTAAGAATTTAATAATCAGTTCAATCGCGTTGTGCTTTTCTGAATTTGGAAGGAGGGGTAATTTTAAATTGAAGTAACTCACTCGTAATTGGATGTGTAAACGATAAACCAATTGCAGAGAGATATAATCCTTTCGTTAAAACTGAAGTATCTTCTTGTCCATATAATTTATCCCCAACAATTGGATAACCAATTGAAGCTAGATGAATTCGAATTTGA
>CAZWSP010000167.1:0-737 GCA_964636585.1 uncultured Antarcticibacterium sp. | reverse complement strand
AGTTCTGCCAGTTTTTGGACTTACTTCTAATAGCGAAAAATGTGAGCCGTTTTTATTAATGAGATCGATTCTTTTAAAACTTGTAAAAGCATCTTTATCTTCAATAGCCGTTTCTATAGTTTGCTCCAAATTTGTTTCCCCAATTACCAACGCTAAATATATCTTTTCGATTGTTTTATACTCAAAATCTTGATGAAGCTTTAATTGTGCAGATTTAGTTTTTGCAATGATTAATAATCCGCTAGTGGGATTATCTAATCTATGTACAGGAATAGGATAGGTTAAGGCGTCTAGAAGAGGAGAAGCGGTTAAATTATAAGGTATGGCATGTTCTATGGTTTTAAAGTAATTGCCGCTTGTAGGGTAGCCTGCTGGTTTATTGATCACTGCTAAATAATCATCCTCAAAGATCACTTCTATTTTTAGCTGAAAAACTTTGCGTTGCTTTTCTTCATATTGAATAAGGTCTATTTTAGAATGCTCCTCGATCCAATCTGAAGTTTGGGCAACTTTACCGTTTAGCAGAATTTCCTTTTTCTTAATGGCTTTTTTTAAGCCACTTTTAGTAGGCAACATGGTAAAAATTCCAACCGCGTATTCCTGCAATCGTATTTTTTCATGGATTGCAGGAACTAGATGCGATTCTATAATTATCAATTTGTCTGAATTAAAATTCGGCGTTTTGTGGAGTTCTTGGAAATGCAATTACATCTCTAATATTGGTCATTCCTGTTACA
>CAZWSP010000166.1:0-5780 GCA_964636585.1 uncultured Antarcticibacterium sp. | reverse complement strand
GGTGCCCTACCAAAAACAGGAATTTTTATCATTTTTTAAATTATTATTAGATTTTCCGTTGTTTTATAACAAGACGGGAATTTCTGATAAATCACTTTTAATTTTGAAAATTATAATCATGAAAAACATTTCTAAGACTTTGAAAATTACTGGGATCTTGGCTATATTTTTATGGGTTGCTGGTAGTGTTCTTCTATTTAATGAACCCCATGGAAAAGCTACCAGTTTTATCGTTGGACTAATTATAGTTGCTGGCTATCGTTCTCAGCTCATTAAAAAAAGAGAAAGAATTTAAAAATATAATTTTAAATTGTTAGTAATTACCATCATTAACATTGCTTTAATAGTTTAAAGTTAGTTTTTACCCACAAATTTAATAGGTGATTTAAAAATTTAGTATATTTGAGTTGGCAAATACCCGCATTAGATAGCAAAAAACGGATTAAAGATGGTAAAAACTAACGCAAATTGGGTTTCGATGACTGATAAATCGATTATTTCAGTAATAGGTGAATATATTAAACAGCAACGTTTGCTTCAGAATAAAACACAAGCAGCTATCGCAGAGTCTGCAGGGATCAATCGCTGGACGATGAGCAAAATTGAAAATGGTGAGCCAATTTCACTAATGTCTTTGATTCAAATTTTAAGAGCTTTAGATCTATTAGAAATATTAAACATCTTTGAAACTAAAACCCAAATAAGTCCATTGGAACTGGCTAAACTTGAGAAGCAAAAAAGACAACGCGCTAGTGCAACTACTGAAGTGGATACTCAATCTAAGAGCGAATGGTAAGTGTAACTTCAGCCTTTGTAAAGATCTGGGGCCAAACGGTGGGCGCTGTTGCTTGGGATGAAGCGCAAGGCTATGCTAGCTTCGAATATACGCCTGCCTTCAAAGCTAGCAATATAGATCTGGCGCCAATTAAAATGCCTATCAATTCTAATCAGAATATATTTTCATTTCCAGAATTACGGGCTTCAAAAAATAGTGAATTCGATACTTTTAAAGGATTACCTGGCTTATTAGCCGATGTGTTGCCTGATAAATACGGAAATCAACTTATCAACATCTGGTTGGCGCAGAACGGCCGCCCAGAGAATAGCATGAATCCCATAGAGCAATTGTGTTTTATAGGAACTCGAGGGATGGGAGCCTTGGAATTTGAGCCAACTCAACTAAAAGCCGTTAAGCGTACTTTTGAAGTAGAGATAGATAGTCTGGTAAACATTGCCCAAAGAATGCTTGGGAAAAGAGAATCTTTCGAAACCAACTTAAATGAGGATGAGAAACAAGCGGTGATGGAAATTCTGAAAATAGGAACTTCTGCCGGTGGAGCTCGTCCAAAAGCTATTATTGCGTATAATAAAAAAACAGGTCAGGTACGTTCTGGGCAAACCAATTCCCCTGCAGGATTTGAGCATTGGCTTATAAAACTAGATGGTGTTAGCGATGCGCAATTTGGCGAAACTAAAGGATATGGACGGGTGGAAATGGCCTATTATAAAATGGCGACTTCGTGTGGCATCACTATGATGGATTCTGAACTATTGGAAGAAAATGGCAGAGCGCATTTCATGACCAAAAGGTTTGATAGGGATAATGGCAGTGTAAAACATCATATACAAACTTTTTGCGCAATGCAGCATTTCGATTTTAATGAAATGAATAGTTATAGTTATGAGCAGTTATTCCAGACCATGCGAATATTACGCTTGCCATATCCAGATGCAGAACAAATGTACCGGAGAATGGTTTTTAATGTGATTGCAAGAAACTGTGACGACCATACCAAGAATTTTGCTTTTCGACTTAAGCAAGGTGGGAGTTGGGGATTAGCGCCAGCATATGATGTTTGCCATGCATATAGACCGGGAAGTGTTTGGGTAAGTGAGCATGCTTTGAGCATTAACAATAAACGAATTGATATTAAAAAAGCAGATCTAATAGGCTTTGCCAAGGCTATGAACGTTAAAAAACCAGAAGCCATCATCGCAGAAATAAATTCCAGAATACAAAAATGGAATATTTATGCAGATGAATCAAAAGTGGGAGCTAAGCTGCGTGATGCAATTAAGGCAACCTTGCTCAATTTTGAGTAGCACGGAAGTTTTAAAATTTTATAGAAAGTAACAAAGTCAATATATTTTACATTCAATTAAATCAATAATTAAACTCAAATTTTATGGAACAACATTCAAATGAATTCAAAAGAGAAAACTCAGGAGCGGCTATTAGCATTCCGCAGGAATCTATTCATTTTTTTAAAGAAACCGGGAAATGGACCAAGTTGCTCGCTATTTTAGGGTTTATTTTTATAGGATTAATGGTGTTGGCAGCTTTAACTATGGGGACTTTAATGAGTGCTTTTGGTGGGGATGATAGCATAATGCCTTTTAGCGGAGTGGCGTTTGGAGCCGTTTATCTAATCATGGCCCTAATTTATTATTTTCCAGTAATGTATCTCTATAAATTTTCTAAAAATATAAAGCGAGCATTTGTTACCATGGATGCACAGAGTTTTAATACGGCAATTGAAAGTTTAAAATCTCACTATAAGTATATTGGTATTTTCACGGTAATTATCATGGTATTTTACGCTTTAGGTTTACTAAGTTTACTTGTTGTATCAATGATTTCTTAAGTTTCGAAAATTAGATCGAAAATAGGCGCTTCAACTTGTAGACTTCTGTTAAAAAAATCAACATTATACACAAGACCGTTAGTTGGTTTTGCTGGGCTGATGCTTTAAGCGATCCTTCGAACTAATAAACAATATTGTAACGTTTCAGGAAATTGGCTACTAACATTAAATGTGTTTAATAGCATTCACCAAAACATTTAAATGAATTATTTTTTCTGGTTAGCCCTAGCGGTTGCAGCTTATTTAAGTATTAAAAATGCCAAGTCTAGCAAGACTAGGAATTTATTTATTATGATATATGCTGCGATCATTATTATTGGGTTAGCATATTTCTCTGGAGAAGCCATTGGGGAAATGCTATATGTTTTAAGTATCAATTAGAAAAAGATCATTATTAGCATCTGTTTCAAGAATTTTATATCAAAATTCAGGAATAGAAATCAAACTTTACTAAGATTATTAAATATGAATATTTCAAAAAGAGACCTTAAAGTTTTTATTCTGGGGATCCTAACCGCTGTGCTACTTATTTTAGTTTTTGATTGGGGAAATGAGTTGAATGATTTTCAACGTGGCTTCATGGATGGACTTACGGGCAGACCTTATAATGCTGAAGATTAAAATCTTCAACTGAAGTTATTTAGTCTTACAGGCAGTTTTATATTTAGAATACTATCACTATTGGCACCGACTTATTTCTAAATTAAAAGATAGAAATAAGCCTTTTTTTATGGGTTCAAGATGCAATTTTCTATTTATCTTTCCTTATTTAATGTATATCTGGTAATGTCTGATTTTTAAATTATGAGCGAAAAAATACTCCGTAATGGCTTCATTGCAGCAGGATTAATGAATATTATAGCTGTTTTAATATTCTCTAAATTCTTTACCAATTCGGTAATTCCTGAAACAGATCCTGTGGTAATGTCTAATTTCGGCTTGTTAATGATCATGGTTTGGGGTCTCGCTTATATCGGGTTAGCTTCAAACTTTAAGCATGCGAAATGGGTGGTAGCTACTTTTGCTGTAGAAAAGCTGATCTATGTGATCGCTTGGCTTTTATTTATCTTCAATAAGGATGTAAGCAGCATTTATGATAGAGATCTGTTTGCAGGTATTTTCTATTCGGTTTATGGAATTAACGATTTCATCTTTTTTATGTTTTTTCTTTATGTGTTCTATAAATTACAGCGAAAGTTAATTTGACAAACAGCATTTAAAGGTTTATTAGATAAATTTGCAGAATGAATAGACTTATAAATATTGGAATAGTTTTACTCCTTTTAGGGAATATAGCCTACTATTTGTTAGATCCTGATAGTTATGGTTTTTGGATAGGTGCTCTTATGGGATCTGGTTCAATTCTAATTATCACTGGAATATTTAGGAAATTCAGTTAAGCGTTTCTTCCATTCAATTTTAAAAGTGAACACATGCTTTTTATTTGGCTATCAAAAACACAAGAGATATGAATTATAAGAAAGGAATTAATTTATTTAGCCATCTTTACAATCCTTAATGCAAGAACTCTTTCTCTACTTTAAATTCAAATAAAGCGAAATAGTCTATCTCTACTCAAGGCTAGTTTTCTATCAATTTTTCCTTATTTTTGAAACTTTTATAAGCAGCTAGAAATACGATATATATCGTAGTTAGATTGTCAAAATTACATTTCAGAAAAACCCCATGGATTACTTGCCAGATACCAATACAACTACAGAAAAAATATATAAGGACAAAGCTATTTGGTTTGGTTCCTTTGTTGGTGGCCCTTTGGTAGCAGGATATTTTATTGCAGAGAACTTTAAGGTTTTAAACGAGCCAGAGAACGCAAAAGCTACTTGGAACTATACCATTCCTTTAACCATCTTGATCTTTTCATTAGCGCTTGTAATTCCTCAATCTTCTAATTTTCCGAGCATCGTTATTCCGCTTGCCTATACCTTATTCGCTTATTATTTCTCTAAACAGCACCAAGGAGCAGGAATAGAAGCACATTTAGAAGCAGGTGGAGAAGAATTTAGCTGGTGGCGTATTATAGGGATTTCGCTATTAGGACTTGTACTTACCTTTGTTATTTTAATGATCTTTGTAATGATAATTCAATCCCTAGGACTTTTACCAGACTCAGTATTACTTCAAGAGAAATAGATTAGCTATCGGCTTCAGTTGAAGGCTAGCTATTTCAAATTTTATACTTTTAATAGGTTGGTGAGCTTCGGCAGCGCTTTGTAAATAACTACGCTAGAAATCAGAAA
Organism: uncultured Antarcticibacterium sp.; assembly: GCA_964636585.1. Taxonomy (GTDB): domain Bacteria; phylum Bacteroidota; class Bacteroidia; order Flavobacteriales; family Flavobacteriaceae; genus Gillisia. The sequence goes on along the minus strand of CAZWSP010000166.1, from coordinate 877 downwards.
TTAAATTTAAATTAGTTTTCTAGATCTAAATTAAATGAAATTAAAATCCTCCTTATTTATTCTTTGTCTGTGCTTGATCACAGGCTGTTCCACTTCTAAAGATACTGTAGAAGATCAGCTCGATGGCTCTTGGAACTGGATTGGTTCTTCTGGAGGAATAGATGGAAGAACTGAAACGCCTGAAACAACTGGTAGGATAATGGAGCTTCGGTTCTCGAAAAATATTCTTAAGAAGTTTAATAACGGAGTTTTAATTCAGGAACTTCCTTATAACATACAACTTAAAGAATCTATCATTTTCGGTGAGCCTAGAAAAATGCTTATTTATAAAGAGCAATCCAAACAAAGTTTTATCGTAAAAAGAGACACTCTTACCATTTTTAATGAATGTTATGACTGTTTTGTAAGCAAATACAAACGGTCTTCCCTAAAATAGTTGTTGGTTATGTAGGAACTTAGCTTCATTGAAAGAGTTTTCTGCATACTAAAATTGAAAGTTGTAAATAAAGTTTATAACTATAAACCAAATTCTTTTTATATGCTATTTTCAATTAGTTGTAAATTAGATTACTAGCTAATTTTTATTATGATTTTCCCTCCATTTTATTGTTATATAAATTCCGATTAGAAAGAAAAAGGATTGTGAAATATTTCAGCCTTCTGAATTTAACAACGGAGTTCTAATTTATCCAAATCCAAAAAAAAATTGATTAAATTGAAGTAATTCTAAGAACCAACTAAAATCTTACGCTGATGAAGAAAATGATATGGCCAGAACTTTCTTATGAAAAGGCAAAAGAAACTTACCAAACCATTCATTTATGGACACAAATACTTGGTAAAATTAAATTGGCGCATATGCCTTGGATCAATCATT
>CAZWSP010000165.1:0-5806 GCA_964636585.1 uncultured Antarcticibacterium sp. | reverse complement strand
TCCTGGAACAGATATCAGAGTTCCTGCAATAGGGATGGTTATTTCTCCAATTTTAATACTGTCACCGGTCTTTAGTCCCAGTTGCAGCATAAGAGTTGCATCTACAAGAGCTGCTCCTTTTTGTTGATATTCCCTGGCAGCTGTAGCAGGTTCTGTTTCTAATTCTCCATAAAAAGGAAAATCCCCTTCAATTCCTCTTACCTGTACCAATTTAGTAGCAGCTGTGGAAGGAAAAGCGGCCATGGAAGCAAAATTTATTTCCTTGGCACCTGCGCCAAGAGAATCTATAATTCTCTGCACCTTCTCATTAACCGGTTTATCACTGTCTATAGTAAAATCGGCACCCATTAGGGATTTTGATTGTAGCTGAATGTTTTCTTTAAGGTTTTGACCGAAAGATTGTATGGAAACTACCGCGGCAATTCCCAAAACAATAGACGCCATAAAAAGAATGAGTTTATTCCCACTGGCTTTCCCGTCTCTCCAGGCCATTTTTAAGATCCACCTAAATTTGGCACTCGTGGATCTTGTTGCATTGTGTCTATTCATCAGGATGCAGATATTGGGTTTTCAATAATTCTTCCACCTTTAAGCCGAAGGATACGCTGTGTTTTTTGCGCCAGTTCTAGATCGTGTGTTACAATTACTAAAGTGGTACCAGACTCTTTATTTAGGTTGAATAGAAGTTCAATAACTTTTTCTCCTGTTTCCGCATCCAAATTTCCTGTAGGCTCATCTGCAAAAAGAATTGAAGGACTATTAGAAAAAGCCCTTGCCACAGCAACACGCTGTTGTTCCCCTCCTGAAAGTTGACTTGGATAATGATGAAATCGGTCTCCCAATCCAACTTTTTCAAGAAGCTCTCTGCTTATTTTTGAAGCATTCTTTGATCCTTGAAGTTCCAGAGGAACGGCAACATTTTCTAGAGCAGTAAGAGTAGGGAGGAGTTGAAAATCTTGGAAAACAAAGCCTACATTCTTATTTCGAAGGATTGCCCGTTCATCTTCAGTAAGGCTTTCAATTTCTGTCCCACATAATTCTATAGATCCAGAATTGGGTCTGTCAAGTCCGGCACAAAGTCCAAGAAGGGTAGTTTTTCCACTTCCTGAAGGACCAACAATAGCAAAAGTTTCACGTTCTTCAATGCTGAAGCTTATATCCTGCAGCACGGTCAGTTTTTTAGATCCGCTAGAATAGGTCTTATCTAAGTTGTGAACGTTTAATATCTTTGCCATCTTTAGATTTTGTAATTTTTAATTCGAATAAAACAAAATAAAGAAATGAATTTGATTTAAAACCTTTGCTATGAGAAACTTGTCGATATTTTATGTTTTGTTCGCTTTCCTTCTGTTAACTTCTTGTGGTGAAACAGCAAAGAAAGATCAAGAAGTTGTTTTAGAAGAGCAGATTTCTGACGAGGAAACTTCTGAAGATAATGGAATTATTTTATTCTTTGGGAATAGTCTTACCGCCGGAATGGGTCTTGATCCGGAAGATGCCTTTCCAGCAATAATTCAAAATAAGATAGACTCACTAGCCTTGCAGTACCAAGTTGTAAATGCTGGATTAAGTGGGGAAACTACTGCTGCAGGAAAAAATAGAATTAGTTGGGTGTTGAATCAGGATGTATCTGTTTTTGTATTGGAATTAGGCGCAAATGATGGATTACGAGGAGTTCCGCTGGAGGAGACGAAGAAGAATCTACAGGCAATTATTGACACAGTTCGAGTAAAAAATCCTGAAACAAAGATAATTCTTACGGGAATGCAAATCCCTCCAAATATGGGTAAGGAATATGCGTCAGGCTTTAGTAATATTTTTCCTGAGCTTGCGAAAAAAAATAATATTTATCTGGTTCCTTTCTTACTGGAAGATGTTGGTGGAATACCAGAGCTTAATCAGTCTGATGGAATCCATCCCACAGCAGAAGGACAAAAGATCCTTGCCGAGAATGTTTGGGATGTACTTGGGCCAATAGTTAAAGAGAAAGTAGAGAATTCTTTATAAATGTAGAATTAGTGAGTATACTTTTTTTCAGTTTTCATTAGGTAACCGGCAGTTACCAAAACGGCTCCAGCTAAAACCCCGAGAGCTGGTATGCTAGTGATGTATTGTTTGAATTTTGATGGCGTTTTGATCGATTCAACATATTTACTGAAGCCGAGGTCGTGTGCTTTTTGGAAATTAAGGTCGGGTAAGTATTTATCTTCACTCCTTTTTATGATCTTATATTCTAGCAACTCCTTATAGGCGGCCTCAAACTCTGTAGGATATTCAATAACATCTTCAATCTCACCTTCATATTTAATGATCATTAAGATCACTTCTGCGGTTTGATAAATATCTTTTTTTTCTTCTTCCATTTTCTGAAAAATTATTACAAACAAAGATAATGCATTAGCTCACTTGTAGAAATAGCAAAATATAAAGTTGTATTAAATTTACAACATGCTTCACGCTATCATCTTATTTTGATCTATTACTGTTAAGTGATTAGCATCATTATCTGGAAAAGTATCCTTTTCATTAACATCACCGCAAAAACCTCTTATTTGGGGATTTCATCAAATCAATGAATATGAAAGCTGTTTTTGCCGTATTTCTAATCTTCATCTCTTACAGTTCAAAAAACATTGAAAAGAGATCAGCACTAATGTTTTACTTAAGCAAAATGGAAGAACTTGTAATTAATCTTTTTTAAAACTTGGTTTTTAATATAGCCTAAAAGGACATTTTTTAATTTCAGCATACGTACTTCTTGAATTCATATAAATAACAAGGTCGGAAATAGTTTAAATCTCCGACCTTGATTACGTTATAAATTTTTAATCGACTATCCTTTCACTTTGTCGCTTACCTTTTCTGGTAATACATCAAAGCCCATATTGAATAAGGTAAATGCAAAGATATCTGCATATTCGTCTATGATCATGGCTGTAGGTTTCCCCGCACCGTGACCTGCTTTAGTTTCAATTCTAATTAATACAGGATTATTTCCTGCTTGCTTTTCTTGCAACTCTGCAGCAAACTTAAATGAATGCGCAGGCACTACACGATCATCATGATCTCCAGTGGTAACCATAGTTGCAGGATATTTCACACCACTTTTCACATTTTGAACCGGGGAATAAGCGTATAAATAATCAAACATTTCTTTATTGTCCTCGGAAGTTCCATAATCGTAAGCCCAACCTGCTCCAGCGGTAAATGTGTGATATCTTAACATATCCATCACCCCAACTGCTGGCAAAGCTACTTTCATTAACTCTGGACGTTGCGTCATAGTTGCACCAACTAATAATCCTCCGTTAGATCCACCGCGAACTGCTAGGAAATCGCTTGAAGTATATTTTTCCTTTATCAAATATTCAGCAGCTGCAATAAAATCGTCAAAAACATTTTGTTTTTTAAGTTTTGTACCCGCATCATGCCATTCTTTTCCATATTCTCCACCCCCGCGTAAGTTTGGAACGGCATATATCCCGCCTTTTTCCATCCAAACCGCATTTGCAGTGCTAAATGAAGGCGTTAAACTAATATTGAAGCCTCCATAACCATAAAGGATAGTTGGGTTCTTCCCGTCTAGTTTAATTCCTTTTTTATGAGTGATGATCATTGGGATCTTAGTTCCGTCTTTTGATGTATAGAAAACTTGTTTGCTTTCGTAATCTTCTGGATTAAAATCGATGTTCGGCTTATTGTATAATTCTGAATTACCAGATTTAATATCATATTTATAGATACTTCCTGGAGTTACATAATTTGTAAAAGAATAGTATAAATAATCTTTGTCTTTTTTGGTTCCAAAACCACCAACAGAACCTACTCCTGGTAATTCTACATCTCTAACCAACTTCCCATTGTAATCGTATTGTTTTACTTTAGAAACGGCATCTACCATATATTCAGTAAAGAAATAACCACCACCTGTAGAAGGGGTTAATACATTCTTAGTTTCAGGAATAAAATCTTTCCAGTTTTCTGAACTTGGATTTGCTGCATCTACGGTAACCACCTTTTGGTTAGGTGCATTAAGATTGGTTACAATAAACAATTTGCTGCCTTCATTTTCTATCACATAACTGTCTGTATCTTCATTCCCAATCAAGGTTACCAATTCTGGATTCGGTTTTGTAAGATCCATCATGAATAACTTTCCGCCGGAAGTAGAATTTCTTGCTGAAATAAATAAATAGTTATTATCCTCGGTTACAGAACCACCAACATATCTGTGCTTTTGAGCTTCAGTTCCTCCAAATACAAGTTTATCCTCGCTTTGTTTAGTTCCTAACTTATGATAAAACAGTCTGTGCTGATCTGTCTTTGCTGAAAGCTCACTTCCTTTAGGTTTTTCGTAGCTGGAATAATAGAAACCTTCGTTCCCTTTCCACGAAACGCCACTAAATTTTACATCTAAAAGGGTGTCTTCGATTACTTTTTTAGCTTCGGTATCAAAAAGGATCACTTTTCTCCAGTCGCTTCCACCTTCAGAAATGCTATAGGCTGCCATTTTTCCATCTTCAGAAAAATTTAGTCCACCAAGAGAAGTAGTTCCATCCTTGCTAAATTTATTAGGATCTAAGAAAAGCTCTGCTTCCCCAGTTCCACCTTTTTTACGATACACAACATATTGATCTTGAAGGCCATCATTTTTATAGAAATAATCATACTCACCTTCTGTAAAAGGAGCGCCTAACTTCTCATAATTCCAAAGTTCTGTTAATCTACTATTAAGCTCCTTGCGGTAAGGGATCTTTGCCAGATAATCGTAAGTAACCTTATTTTCGGCCTTTACCCAATCCTCTGTTTCTTTACTTTTATCATCTTCTAGCCAGCGATATGGATCTTTAACTTCGGTTCCAAAATAATTGGTAACGGTGTCTACTTTCTTAGTTTCAGGATATTTCAAAGCTTCTGCTTGTTCTGGTTTAGAATCTTCTTTACAGGAGAAAAGGGTTCCTACTGCAATAATTCCGATTAATAGTTTTTTCATAGTGACTTAAGATGTTTTGTGTGATATAAGTAACAAATTTATCGTGTAAGTTACATTTTGTAAGCCATTTAGCCCAACTTATGCAGGGAGCAAGCCATTTTTTAACATATATTCTGCTATTTGTACCGCATTTGTTGCAGCTCCTTTTCGTAAATTATCTGCAACTATCCACATATTTATAGTGTTTGGCTGCGAATAATCTCTTCTTATTCTACCCACAAAAACATCGTCTTTTCCTTCTGCATAAATAGGCATTGGGTAGGTATTTACAGAAGTGTTATCCTGAACGGTAACTCCAGGAAAATCGCTTAATAATTTTCTAACATCGTTTTCTTCGAAGTCTTTTTCGAACTCGATATTCACAGATTCGCTATGCCCACCAACTACCGGAATTCTAATTGCAGTGGCCGAAACCATCACAGAATCGTCCCCGAGAATCTTTTTGGTTTCATTAGAAAGCTTCATCTCCTCTTTTGTGTATCCATTATCTGTGAACACATCACAATGTGGGATGGCATTTCTGTGAATTGGGTAAGGATACGCCATTTCTCCTTGTTCTTTTTTGTATTCATTTTCTAACTGCTGCACCGCTTTTACTCCAGTTCCGGTAATAGACTGATAGGTAGAAACAACCACACGTTTTACTATATAGGTATCATGCAATGGTTTTAGTGCCATTAACATTTGAATGGTAGAACAATTTGGATTTGCTATGATCTTATCTTCGGAAGTTAACTCAGATGCATTGATCTCTGGGATCACCAATTTTTTTGAAGGATCCATTCTCCAAGCAGAAGAATTATCAATCACTAT
>CAZWSP010000164.1:0-5814 GCA_964636585.1 uncultured Antarcticibacterium sp. | reverse complement strand
GCTCGTCGGGCTCATAACCCGAAGGTCACTGGTTCGAGTCCAGTTCCCGCTACTAGCAAAAACCCTTTCAGGAAACTGAGAGGGTTTTTTAGTTTAAAAAGGTTTGGATATTTCTTATTCTATCTTGAGCAGAATCTTTACAATATGCTCGCTGCTTTCCTTTAATTTACGTCCTTCTTCAGCTTTTTGCCATTTCAAACATTTTAAAATATCCCACTGTATTGAATTTTAGAACCCAATTAAATACTTTTAGCTATTACATTATACACTCAATCTCCAAATAGCTTCTAAATATTTTTTTCATACTGATATATATCATAATTGGTTTGTAGTTACCACTTTACTTTTATGCTTAATATGAGCTCCTTTTGGAAAGCATGTTTAAATAATCAATAAATGAAAAAGCCAACTATTGTTATTCTGGGATGCAATTTCTAAGGATTTATGGCAATTCAATAAATTAATGAAGTAGGAATGGAAAAAGTAAAAATTACAAACAGAAGCAATACATCATTTTTGACTTTTTGCCAATATCAATCCTGCCATAAACCTGCAATTTAAGTTCATGTCATTTTTAGTGCATTACGGATTCAATTTATTCAAGCTGAGGTTACCATGATCTACCCGAAAACAAATACAGTTATTAATTTGGTTAGTGAAAGGGCTAGAGAAACCGTTGGTAAAACAAAAAAAACATCTAATTATGTTTACAGCACCACACATACATGCTATGGTTATTCATTTTCCCATAGCCTTAATATTAACAGGTTTTCTATTTGAGTTAATTAGCCTTTTTAGCAAGAGCATCTTTTTTAAAAAAGCATCATTTTATTTATTGCTACTGGGAGCTATAGGAGCAGTTGTAGCTTATGTAAGTGGCAGTTACGCAGGTGATGGAATGACAGATGGAATCCTTGAAGAACCTTTGGAAATACATGAACAAGCTGCCACCATTACACTTTGGTTGGCAATTGTTACTGCATTAATAAGAGCGGCTATGTATTATTTTAATTATCATAAAAAATGGTTGCAATGGTCATCTTTTCTATTATTCATAGTATTGGTAGGCTTTGTTGCAAGAACCGGTTATTTAGGCGGTCAGTTGGTTTTTCAACATGGCGCGGGTATAGAACTAGCACTTCCAGATTTTGGAGATCAAACCACTAATTAAGCATTATAAAATAGCAGTCAGGAAATTAAACAATGAAAATTCATATTAAATATAGTATCATGAAAAAATCAATTTTTTTACTAGTGTTAGTTGCAGTCTCCTCGGGAGCCCTATTTCAATCATGTAATGGGAATGGAGCAAAGAAGATGGAATCCAGTGAAATAGCTGAAGCAGAAGTAAGCCCGAATTCAACAATTAACGAAAAGACTGAAGATCCGCAGCAATTAACCATTAAGAACATGCATGATGCGTATAAAGGTGAGACTACTGCTCATTTTAAATATGCAGCATATAGTAAAAAAGCAGAGGAAGAAGGACATCCGGAAATCGCGTTACTTTTTAAAGCAGCTTCAGGTGCAGAGTTAATTCACGCTAATAACCATAAAGTAGTTTTAAAAAGAATGGGAGAATCTATTCCTGAAATCACCCCTGAATTTACTGTAATGACAACTGCTGAAAATCTAAAAGAAGCCATTGAAGGTGAGAGTTATGAGTTTAATACCATGTATCCCAATTTTATAAAAGACGCCAATGCTGCAGGAAATTACATGGCTCAGATTAGTTTAACCTATGCCTATAAAGTAGAACAAAAACATAGAGATTTTTATATTGAAGCCTTGAAGGCTTTAGAAACAGGAACAGACAATACCTTGGCAACAATATATTATTTATGTCCAACCTGTGGAAACACCTACGCAACAGTAGCACCTGCAAGATGTGAAATTTCCATGACAGATTCTAAACTTTTTATCAAGGTTACAAGTTCAACACCAAATAGCTAACTTCTTATAATTGTATAAAAAACCCTTTCAGCAAACTGAGAGGGTTTTTAGTTTTAAAAAGTTTGAATAGGTCTTATTCTATCGTGAGCAGGATCTTTCCTATATGCTCGCTGCTTTCCATTAATTTATGTGCTTCTGCAGCTTTTGCTAACGGAAATTTTTTATAAATAATAGGTTCTATCTTTTTAGAATTAATGAGCGGCCAGATATTTTTTTTCACTTCTACTGCGATCTGAGTTTTAACTTCGGCAGTTTGAGGTTTTAGAAAACTACCTGTCAAAGTGAGATTCTTACTCATAATAGTTCGAAGATTTATTTGGACCTCGTTACTCTTCATTCCATTAATATTTACCAATCTCCCTTTTTTATTAAGAATTTCCAGATTTTTCTGAGTGTAATCTCCACCAACCATATCTAAGATCACATCTATTTTTTCATCTTTAAATACTTCCTCAAATGCTTCTTTCTTATAATTGATTGCTTTCCCAAGCTTCATTTTATTAAGAAATTCAATTTTTTCATCGCTACCAGCAGTTGTGTAAATTTGGGAACCCAATGCTTTTGCCATTTGTAAGCCTATAGTTCCTATTCCGCTGGTTCCTCCATGAATCAATAATTTTTCATTAGGCTTTAGTTTTGCTAAATGAAATACATTGAACCAGACGGTAAATACTGTTTCCGGAATTGCTGCAGCATCCTCCAAACTTATTCCTTCTGGAATTACAAGACAGTGTGAACTATCTACAGCTACATATTCTGCGTAACCGCCGCTGGAAATTAATGCACATACTTTATCGCCAACCTTTTTATCGGTTACCTTTTCTCCAATTTCGGTTATCTCACCAGAAACTTCTAAACCGGGAATCAGTGTTTCTCCAGAAGAATTTCCGTAGGTATTCATGTTTTCTCTAGTAATTACATCGCTGCGGTTAACACCTGCAGCCTTCACTTTTATAAGAACTTGATTTTTTTCTGGTTTTGGCTTCGGAGTTTCCTGTAATTCTAAAACATCGGGTCCTCCAGATTTTGTAATATGTATTGCTTTCATTTCGTTGTTTATTTCAGATATGATTAATAAACAAAATATTTATTAGCTCTATTATAAAAAAAGCATAAGGTTTTAAACTATTTAAAATACCTGAGCTTAAAGTGTCTGTTGAATTTATTCTGAAACGTGAAACAGGCTTCAGTAATTAGTATTTACAATGGAACTTTCTTTAAATTCAATTCTATTGATATTTAAGACTGCTAAGAGGAATTCTGGTGAGTTCTACATCCTCTTTATTGGTTGCATAGGATACATAAAGAAAATCTCCCCAAAGAACGCTTTTAGGATAACTGAAGCCAATCCTTTTATATTTTCCGTTAAACTGCATCGGCTGAAGATCTTCCCCGCCATTTCGAATTATAAAAGCTTTGTCAAATAGTTTACCATCTTGGCTTAAAGTGATCACTAGCGGAAATCGATCTTTGTTACCGGATGGATTATTAACCATAAAAGCAGTGCCGTCTGGAAGGTTTCCAGCACTCTGCTTTGCTCGTGAATCGGGAGTATCCACAATCTCAGGAGTGGTCCATGTAATTCCATTGTCTTTACTAATCGAGGCTAGTTTTTTATAACTGCTATTTTGATCACGAAATATCATCACAACCTTTCCATCGTTTGTGTAAAACCAACTTGGTTCAAGTTCTCGGCTCATAGCTTTGTTCTTGGATGGCATGTTTTCCATATCTCCAGCGGTCCAACCCGTAATACCTAGTGGATCATCGGTATAATATGGTGTAGTAATTAAACCGGGTTGCATATGAAATGCGGTTATAATACGCCCATTAGGTAGCGAGTGAACATCTTGTTCAATAATTCCTTGAACTTGTTGTCCATTAGAATCTGTAATTGATTTTGGTGAATTCCAGTCTATTCCATTTACAGAACTCATAAATTCGGTATATCCCTCTTTCTCACCACTATCTTTATTTGGCCAAATGCAGATGTAGGCTATAAGTATGTCCCCATTACTCCACCAACCGCCACTAGTCTTAATTCCATCTTCCCATTTTTGAGTCAAGGGAATTGGGCGAGTCCAGTCCTTTCCATCACAACTTCTACTATAGAATACCTGAGTGTCTGCTCCATCTTCATCTTTTGAAGAACTTTGCCATTGCGCATAGAGCATCCCTTTAAATGGAAATAATACCACCCCGTGGTTATATTTATTATCCTCATTTTTAGGAGAGAATATGCTGATAGTTTCTAATCCTTCAGCTTTGGAGAGTCCTAATGTTTGTGGTTGATTAAAATCGAATAAAGGATTTACTTTGAAAGGGACTTCAAATTCCTGTGCGCTCATTCCAACATATAAAAATAATAACGGAAAAAGTTTAATAAGATGATTCAGCGAAATCATGCGTATAGGTTGGATTTGGATCTCATTAAATTATTAAATTGGTTCTCTTAAAATAAGTTTGAAGGGTAAGTTACTGGTTTTATGCTATTCCATCTGAAAATGAGGGAAGGTTATTTTTTTATGTCAAAATATTGAAGTTACGGAGATAGTTATAATTTTGGTTAAATACAAACCCCTTTCAGTTTTCTGAAAGGGGTTTGTATCAATGCTTGTCTAAATGCTTATTCGTTTTCAAAAATATCTTCGATTCTTTTATTGAATAATTTCGAGATCTTGAAGGCCAATGGTAAGCTGGGATCAAATTTCCCTTTTTCAATAGCATTAATCGTTTGCCTGGAAACATCTACTTTTTCAGCCAGATCTGCCTGTGTAAGTTCATGCTCTGCTCTAAGTACTTTTATCTTATTTTTCATCGGTATCTAGAATTTCCAATTAGTACTCCAGCCATGTAAGTGATTCCAATTAGTATAATCAAATGTGAGATCTCTGCATTGTAGCTAATTATATTGGCCTGGTCTAATGAGGAGTAAGAAATTCCAGCCACTACAGCTAAACCAAGTGCAATTCCAAATGCTTCTAATTGAATTTTGCGTTGTAATTCATCCAAACCTTTTAAATGCCGAATGTTTGCCATGATCATTCCTATTCCAACAATAAAATTAATCAAGATCACAATGATGGTAATTTGGTTGTTTCCGTCCCAGATTGAGATGGATCCAAAGGTACTTATTGCCAAAGTTATTACCCATGCAATTGTCCAAAATGCGAGATTGAGAGTGTTCTTTCTAGTAACATCAATTCGTGGTTGTTTCTTTTTATTCATGATATTTGAATTTTATATGTAAAGTTTGTTTTACAAATATATAATTAATTTTGACTTATGGAAAGTTTTAGTTACAAAAAGTAAATAAAACTTTACTTTTATTTTAATAATCTTAAAGTGATATTTTTATCTTTAAGTTTTAAGTCGATAATGGAAATAAACAATTTTAGAGTTAAGTTGCTTAAAATAAGGGTGATTTATAAATTGTTATACTTATTATAAAGAATTGATTTCAGTAACTATTTTTTATAAATTTCAGTTTAACTAAAACTTTATTATGGCAAAATTTGAGATCAAAAAAGACCAATCTGGACAATTTCGTTTCAATTTAAAAGCGACAAATGGCCAAGTTATTTTAAGCAGTGAAGCTTATAAACAAATGTCATCTTGTGAGAATGGGATAGAATCTGTAAAAAAGAATTCACAGCATGATGATCGTTTCGATAGAAAGGAAACTAATGGAAATTATCGATTCAATTTAAAGGCTAGTAATGGGGAGATCATAGGAACTAGTGAGTCTTATACATCTTCTGTAGCTATGGAAAATGGAATAGAATCTGTTAAAACCAATGCGCCAAGTGCTGCTACTGAAGTAAATACTTAGATTTTTTCTTTTAATAATAAAATTACCGC
>CAZWSP010000163.1:0-5818 GCA_964636585.1 uncultured Antarcticibacterium sp. | reverse complement strand
AAAAAAAAAAAAATAGAAAAAGACAATTTTGATAGTTAAAAAAATGTTAATTAATTTGTACTTTTGTCGAGCTTATTTCTTATGGCTTTTCAGGTCTTATAAAAATTGAAAAAGTTAAAAAAAGAATTGCTGGTTGCGGGAGAGCTGGTTACTAATTATCTTTGCGCCAATGAGTAAATCTACTATTGCCCAAACATTTGCAAAGTCTCTGCAACAGCAGAAACTTGAGAATTTTATTGCCTCTTCCCAAAATAATCTAACAAAAATTCAATTAAAAGGACTCGTAGGATCTTCGTTATCTTATGTAATTTCTAATGCTTTTGGAGCAGCAGAAAAACCTTTTTTACTGATTTTTAATGACAAGGAAGAAGCAGCTTATTATTTGAACGATCTCGAACAATTAATGGGTGATAAAAATGTGCTTTTTTATCCTGGAAGTTACCGCAGACCTTATGAGTTGGAGGAAACAGATAATGCCAATGTGCTTTTAAGAGCAGAGGTTCTAAACCGCATAAACTCTAGAAAGAAACCGGCACTTATTGTTACCTATCCGGATGCTCTATTCGAAAAAGTTGTTACCAGAAAAGAATTAGAAAAAAGCACTTTGAAGATCGCAGTTAGTGATCAGCTTTCTTTAGATTTTGTAAATGAAGTGTTGTTCGAATACAAGTTTACCAGAGTAGATTTTGTAACCGAACCCGGAGAATTTTCGGTTCGTGGTGGAATTATCGATGTGTTTTCCTTCAGTAATGACGAGCCTTATAGGATTGAGTTCTTCGGAAATGAAGTAGATAGCATTCGAAGTTTCGATGTAGAAACCCAACTTTCAACAGAAAAAGTAAAGAAGATCTCTGTAATGCCAAATGTAGAACACAAACGTTTGGATGAGGTAAGAGAAAGCTTTTTAAAATATATTTCAGAAAAAACAATCGTCTTTATCAAGAATCCGGAATTGCTTTCGGGTGAAATGGATAAATTATTTGGGAAAGCAGAAGAAGCTTTTGCCAAATTGGGAGATGATATTAAACATAATAAACCGGAAGAATTATTCTGCTCCTCCGGCCTGTTAACAGAACAACTTGAAGAATTTAGAGTTGTTAATCTAGGAAATATCAATAATCTTCGGAAGAAATCCAGCACTTCGGTAGAAGATGCAGGAGAAATTATAGAATTTCATACCAAGCCGCAACCATCATTTAATAAACAATTCGAGTTATTAATAGATAACCTGATCGAGAATCAGGAATCAGGTTATACCAATTTTATCTTTTGTGTGAGCGAACAGCAAGCAAAGAGATTTCATGATATTTTTGAAGATCAGGAGCGAGATGTGAAATATAAAACCGTGGTACTTTCTATGTATCAAGGATTTATAGATGAAGACGGCAAAATTGTTTGTTATACAGATCATCAGATCTTTGAGCGATACCACAAATTCCATTTAAAGAATGGCTATGCGAAAAAACAAGCCATCACTTTACAAGAGCTTACCAATTTAGAAGTTGGAGATTATGTAACGCATATAGATCACGGAATTGGAAAGTTTGGCGGACTCCAGAAGATCGAGGTAGAAGGTAAAATGCAGGAAGCCATTAAATTGTTTTATGGCGAGCGTGATATTTTATATTTGAGCATTCACTCACTTCATAAAATTTCTAAATTCAATGGCAAGGACGGGAAACCGCCAAAAATATATAAACTGGGTAGTAATGCCTGGAAAAATTTAAAACAGAAGACCAAGGCCAGAGTCAAGCATATCGCCTATAATTTAATTGAATTATATGCTAAAAGAAGGACTCAGGAAGGTTTTCAATACGGGCCAGATTCTTACTTACAATTAGAGCTTGAAGCTTCGTTTTTATATGAAGATACTCCAGATCAAAGCACTGCTACAGCCGCTGTAAAAGAAGATATGGAAAGTCCGAGACCTATGGACCGTTTGGTTTGTGGGGACGTAGGATTTGGTAAAACTGAAGTTGCCATAAGAGCAGCTTTTAAAGCCGTAGATAATGGAAAGCAAGTGGCTATTTTAGTACCAACTACCATTCTTGCATTTCAGCATCATAAAACTTTTAGTGAGCGTTTAAAAGATTTCCCTGTAACGGTAGATTATTTAAATAGATTTAGAACCGCAAAGGAGCGCAAGCAAACTTTGGAAGATCTTGAAAGCGGAAGAGTAGATATTATAATTGGAACCCATCAGCTTGTTAGCAAAGCTGTAAAATTCAAAGATCTTGGATTGTTGGTGGTAGATGAAGAACAAAAATTTGGGGTTGCCGTAAAAGATAAATTAAAGACTATCAAGGAAAATGTAGACACCTTAACCCTAACTGCTACGCCAATTCCGCGTACGCTTCAGTTTAGTTTAATGGCTGCAAGAGATCTGTCAACCATTACAACGCCACCGCCAAACAGATATCCAATTGAAACTAATGTGATCAGGTTTTCAGAAGAAACTATTCGAGACGCTATTTCTTATGAAATTCAGCGTGGAGGTCAGGTTTTCTTTATTCATAACCGAATTGAAAATATCAAGGAAGTTGCGGGAATGATCCAGCGATTGGTGCCAGACGCCAAAGTTGGTGTAGGCCACGGTCAAATGGAAGGGAAGAAATTGGAGAATTTGATGCTTGGTTTTATGAACAGTGAATTTGATGTGTTGGTTTCTACTACGATCATTGAAAGCGGACTTGATGTAACCAATGCGAACACCATTTTTATAAATAATGCTAATAACTTTGGACTCTCAGACCTTCACCAGATGCGTGGAAGAGTTGGACGAAGCAATAAAAAGGCATTTTGTTATTTCATTACTCCGCCATATTCTGCCATGACAGACGATGCCAGAAAGCGAATTACAGCCTTGGAACAATTTTCTGATCTCGGAAGCGGAATAAACATCGCGATGAAAGATTTGGAGATTCGTGGTGCGGGAGATCTTCTTGGAGGAGAGCAAAGCGGATTTATAAATGATATTGGTTTTGACACCTATCAGAAAATATTAAATGAAGCTATTGAGGAGCTGAAGGAAAATGAATTTAAAGATCTTTATCAGGAAACAGAAGATGTAGATCAAAAAGTATTTGTGAAGGATACGCAGATAGATACCGATTTTGAGTTGTTGTTCCCAGATGATTATATCAATAATATTTCTGAAAGATTGAGTTTGTATACCAAGCTTAATAATTTAAAGACGGAGGAAGAACTTCAGAAATTTGAAGCAGATCTGGAAGACCGATTTGGCGAGTTACCAACCCAAGCGGTAGATCTTTTAAATAGTGTTAGAATTAAGTGGATTTCAGCGCATATCGGCTTGGAGAAAGTGATCATGAAACAAGGAAAATTGATTGGGTATTTTATAGCCGATCAGCAATCCAGATTCTACCAGACTCCAACTTTCACAAAGGTTTTGCAATACGTGCAAACGCATTCTCATTCCTGCACCATGAAAGAAAAGAAAACCAGAGCAGGCTTGAGATTATTGTTAACTTTTGAAAAGATCACTTCTATAGAAAGAGCTTTAAAAGTTTTGCAGCCTTTGGATTTTAGGGTGAAGGTTGAAGAGGAGGTAAAAGCGTAAATTTAGAATAGGAAGTTTTTCAGGCCTAAAAATGGTAGAAAGCATTTTCCAAATGTTCTATTTTGGTGCCGGAATTGTTCTTTAAAATGGCAATTATATCAAATCGTATTTCAAGATCCAAACTGTAGTGATTGGCATAAAAGTCGGCGGCATTTAAAAGATTTTTGATCTGCTTTTTACTCACAGCATCCTGTGGTTTTCCGATAGCTTCAGTACTCCTGGTTTTTACTTCAATTATAGCTAAAACCCCTTCTTTTTGCGCAATAATATCAATTTCAGCTTTAAGATGTCTGTAATTCTTTGCTAAGATCGCATAGCCTTTTTCAGTTAAAAAAGTAACCGCTAATTCTTCTCCATTTTTTCCTAGCTCATTATGAGTTGCCATGAAAACGTATTTAAAGATATGAGATGCTTAACTATTAAAGGTAGGTCAATTTTAAGGATATGTTCTAAAAGATTAGAATTCAGCAAAGCTTCAGAAAAAAATTGTGACATAAATAGGCTTCAATTCCATTTACAGGTGGTCTTTTGTAATAATTTAATGGATACTATTTCACAGTTGCTTACCTTTACAGCCGTAAAAAAATTAAGGAATTCATGAGCAATACACCACAACGTTATACTATTACCGCAGCGTTACCCTATACAAACGGTCCAATACATATAGGCCATTTAGCTGGAGTATATGTACCAGCCGATATCTATGCACGCTTTTTAAGAATGCAAGGCAAGGATGTGGCATTTGTTTGCGGAAGTGATGAGCATGGTGTTGCAATTCCTATGAAGGCGAAGAAAGAAGGGGTTAGCCCTCAAGAATTAATAGATAAATATCACGCCATTATCAAGCAATCTTTTCTGGATTTTGGGGTGACATTCGATAATTACTCAAGAACTTCGAATAAGATTCATCATGATACAGCTTCAGAATTTTTCAAGAAGTTATATGAAGGCGATAAATTTATTGAAGAAACTACCGAGCAATTATTCGATGAAGAAGCCAATCAATTTTTAGCAGATCGATTTGTAACTGGAACGTGTCCAAAATGTGGCAATCCTGAAGCTTATGGAGATCAATGTGAAAGTTGTGGAAGCTCTTTAAATGCTACAGATCTTATCAATCCAAAGTCGGCTATCACCGGTGCAGTACCAACAATGAAGGAGACCAAACACTGGTTCTTGCCTTTAGATAGGTATGAAGATTTCCTGAAAGGATGGATCCTTGTAGGACATAAGAAAGATTGGAAAACCAATGTGTACGGACAAGTAAAATCATGGATAGATGATGGGCTTAGGCCACGTGCGGTAACCCGTGATCTGGAATGGGGAATTCCTGTTCCGGTAGAAGGTGCCGAGGGAAAAGTGCTTTATGTTTGGTTTGATGCTCCAATTGGATATATCTCCTCTACCAAAGAATGGGCAGCCCGAGAAGGCAAGAACTGGGAAGATTATTGGAAGAAGGACGACACCAAAATGGTGCATTTTATAGGAAAGGATAACATTGTTTTTCACTGTATCATTTTCCCTATTATGTTGAAGGCCGAAGGAAGCTATATTCTTCCTGAAAACGTTCCTGCGAACGAATTTTTGAATTTAGAAGGAAAAAAACTTTCTACCTCTAAGAACTGGGCGGTTTGGTTACATGAATATTTGGAAGATTTTCCAAATCAGCAAGACGTGTTGAGGTATACCCTTACCGCCAATGCTCCGGAAACTAAGGATAACGATTTTACTTGGAAAGATTTTCAGGCTAGAAACAACAATGAGTTGGTAGCCATCTTCGGAAACTTTATTAATCGAGCTGTGGTGCTAACCGATAAATATTATGAAGGAATAATTCCTGCGCCAGGAGAATTTACCGAAATAGATGAACAAACTTTAGCTGCAGTAAAAGCATATCCGGCGGTTATTGCAAGTTCTATAGAAAGATACAGGTTTAGAGAAGCACAAGGAGAATTGATGAACCTTGCAAGATTGGGTAATAAATACTTGGCAGATGAAGAACCATGGAAAGTGGTAAAAACAGATCCGGAACGTGTTAAAACAGTAATGTTTGTAGCACTTCAGATCTCTGCAGCCTTAGCAACCTTGAGTGAGCCTTTCTTACCTTTTACTTCAGAAAAATTAAAGAATATTCTAAATCTTTCTTCTTCTGAAGAAGGTCTTAAATGGGAAGATGTTTCAGCAAAAGAAACATTGATTTCCGCAGGACATACTATTGGGTCAGCAGAATTGCTTTTC
>CAZWSP010000162.1:0-5935 GCA_964636585.1 uncultured Antarcticibacterium sp. | reverse complement strand
AAAGAATTATTAGTGTTCTCAATACTAGCTATAACGGTTCACCAACAGAAAAGAATAATTCAGAAATAATTCCTTTTGATTTAAGGCACGACAGATTTCCAACCGAATATAGCTTTTCAAAAAAAAACCAATCTCAAAAAATTGAAATCAAAAAAAAATTGGTAGAGGGTTTTATTAATGCTTTGAAACCAACTATTCAAAATGTTTTAGAAACGCAGAAAAGTAAGTTTCGTCCATTTATTGCTTGGAGAGAATGGAACGAATTAATGAAAAATCCGCAATCAGATAAGTTTATCTCAAATGTAAAAATTGAGGAAATTCAAAAAAGTATTTTGACTATAGTTGATAATCCGAGTGCTATTAGATTATTAGGATTATCAGGATTAGGTAAGACACGTATTTTATTAGAAACTTTTAGACCAAAAGAAAACGATAATCCTTCTTTATTATCTTCAAATAGAATTCTATATGTAAATAGTAATGATTATCCTAATCAAATAAATTTTGCTGAAATTATTACCAAAATAATAGGTGATAAAGATGATGCTATTTTAATTGTTGATAATTGTGATATTTCTACACACAAATTAATAGTTAGAAACCTTAATGTGTTATCCCTAATTACAATTGATTCAAATCCTGAAGAAAATGGTAGTACAGAAGGCACAAATTATATTACAATTGGGAAAAACGATTTAGCTGATATTGTTACGCAATTGGTAGATAATGATTTTCAAAATGTCGGTGAAGAAAATGTCGCTAAAATAAAGGACTTTTCACAGGGTATTCCATTAATGGCAGTTTTGCTTGGTGAAAGTGTTAAAAATGGAGAAAAATTCATAGGTAAATTAGATGACAAGGAATTATTAGATAAACTACTTGGAACAAAAGGTAGTGAAGAAAAACACAGAACTATTCTAAAATCTTGTTCCATTTTTAATTACTTCGGTTTCTATGATGAGTTTGCAACTCAAATTGAATTTATTGCTAAAAGCACAAACATCACAAGTTTAAATGGTGATGACAACGTCAAGGTAAATGATTTTAATGACACTTGTAACCATTATTTGAAAAGAGAAATCTTTGAGAAAAGAGGGCGTTTTATAGGAATGCGACCTTTCCCTTTGGCTATGTCGTTAGCTCAAGAATGGTTGGAGCCTTTATCGCCAAAAAGACTAATTGCTGTAATAAGTGAAATAGCAATGCTAGAAGAACCTGATAAAACAGGACTTTCTAAAGCATTTGCAGAACAAATGAAATATCTTGGATATGATGAAAAGGCAGTTGAAATTATTGATAAAATTGTAGGCCCTGACAGCCCTTTTGATAATGCGGAAGTTTTAAATACAGAGTTGGGTTCACGCCTCTTTCGCTCATTTGTAGAAGTGAATCCCATTGCTGTTTCCAAAAATTTTAAACGTCAATTTTTCAATAAAACAAAAGAAGAGTTATTAAAAATAGAAGAAGGACGAAGAAACATTGTTTGGACATTGGAAAAATTATGTTTTGACAAAAGAACATTTTCGGAAAGTGCAAAAATTCTTTTAATGTTCGCAATTGCCGAAAATGAAACTTGGGGTAATAATGCCACAAATCAATTTTTACATCTATTTAATACGCACCTTTCAGGAACGGAAGCTGATTTGAATGAACGTTGGAAGGTAATTGTATGGGCATTAGAAAATGGAGATGAACAACACTATGAATTTGCTCTACAAGCAATGAAAAGAGGTTTGAATTTCGGGCATTTTAGTAGAATGGGTGGTGCAGAGCAACAAGGTAGTAGGAAATTAATTGACAACAATCCAACTTGGAATGAAATAGAAGTTTACTGGAATAGCATTCTTAATAAACTTCTTGAAATCATTAAAGCAAATAATGAATACTCGGAATTGGCAAGTGATACTATTGCCAATAGTGTTAGAACAATTTTTCATACAAGAATGGGAAAATTAATTCTACCATTTTTGACCGAAATATCGAATTTTAAAAATAATGATTGGGAAAGTGGGTTAAAAGGCTTAAAGTTTGCAAGAAAATATGAAAAACACTCTATTTCAGAAAAAGAACTTGATGAAATTAATAATTTAATTGAATTACTTACTAAAACTGATTTCTCAACTAGATATCTTAATCTATCAAGTTCCTATCATTTAGATAATGACGAAACTTATTCAAGTGAAAAAGTAATTGCTGCAATAAGTGAATTAGCAGATGAATTTGTTAAAAGTGAAATTTCGTGGGAGGAAACATTTCCCTCATTTTATAAAAATCAACAAGTCTTTTCCTATCACTTTGGTAAAAGATTATCAGAATTATTAAAAGACGATAAGGAAAAAGTCATTCATTTTATAAATTATTCTTTAGAAGTAATTTTAGAGATTCCAATTAAAGAAAGAAACTTTACAGTTTTGGGTGGTTTTATTGCAAACTCAGATGAAGCAACAAAAAAAGAATTTTATTCTAACCTATTTCAATCTAGAGATTTTAGTTGCCAATTGTTTTACTTTCTTTCCGTAGACAAAACAGGACATCAATATTTCGATTTACTATTCGAACTAATTGATACCAATATTTGCGAATTATCAAATTTTTATTCTTACAATTATAGTAATGTGTTGTCACAATTTAGGTTAGAAGAACTGGAAGTTTTTAGTGAAAGATTATTTGCATATAAAGAAGAAGGATATGCGTTGGTTTTTGATTTGTTTTTTGACCTTGGATATGGTGATGAAGCTAAAAAGAAATCATTGATTCCAATTTATAAAAAATGTATTTTCAAATTAGGCTTTAACAGAAAATTTAAAAGGCAGTTAGACGATTACAAATGGTCAGAAGCAATAGCTCTTATTATCTCTAATGAAAAAGAGGTCGATTTTGCTCAATTTATTAATAAGTCAGTAATAGACTCTATTTCTTGGGAAAATTCATATCACCTTAATCACCACATTCAAAGTACATATGAAATTTTATTGAAGGTTCATTTTAATTCCATATGGAAAGACCTATCTGAAGCACTACTTTCAACCGATGAAGATTATATTAAGTTTTATGGGTTAAAACATATTCTTGGTTCTCATATTGGAGGAGTTGGTAGAAGTGTTGGAGTGTTGTTTGAAGGAGACTTAAATTCTATTTTTAGTTGGTGCGACAATAACAAACCACTTGCACCTTCAAGACTAGCAGAGTTAACCCCAATATTTAACAATAACAATACAGATTATCAAAAATGGCATCCAGTTGCACTTAGACTTATTGATGAATTTGGTGACATAAAAGAAGTGCTTAGTCATTTAAGTTCCAATATGGGGACGTATTCTTGGTCTGGCTCTGTCGTTCCTTTTCTTGAATCGAAAAAGGAATTATTTGAACAAATAAGTGACCATAAAATTGAAAGTGTTAAAGACTGGGCAAATTCCTATATTGGTTATCTTGACAAAGATATTAAAAGGGAACAAAATAGAGATGCTGAAAATTTCATATAGTCAAGAATCAAAAAGAAATGAAATCAAGTAACTGATATGGAATTTAAAAGAAAGCCTGAACTGCTAACAGCGTATATGATTTATTGCTTGTTCTAGCCTATTAAAGAAAATCCTCGCGGAGTTTCTATTGGTTAATATTAGCTAAATTAGGTGCTTGAACACTCAACAATACAAATACAAACACGTTAACACAAATACACATCATTTAACTTACCTGAAATAGGTTGAGTAAAAATTGAAACGTTTGCCCTATAGAGGATGAAACAAGAAGAACATAATATTATAACAGAATTCTTTCAAAATTAATTGGGAGAATTATTGTGGATGTTTTTCATGAAGAATTGGATTATAAGACTAATTTAAAACACTGGGAATTTTTAAAAAAAGTTGATTCGGTTGATAGAAATATAATTAGCAGGATTAACAATAATTATTTAATACAGATAAAATGGAACGCAGAATTTTACTCCTATGGTATTGGATTTGAATATTTTTCTGATATAGTTGAAGAAAAAGACCTTTCAATTATAATTGAAAGGTCTTGATTCTACATATAAAGCTTCGATAATAATTACTAAATACACTTATAAATTATTCATTTAGCTTTCGGTTTATGAGTTATGACTTTGTTTATATTGCATAGAATTATAACTTTACATTAAGACAAAAGTCAAATAATAGCAAATGCAATTAAGATATAAGGTAGTTATTCGGTTACTTTAGGTATTTGATATTCTGAAACACCTAATAAAACTTATGCTTCGAAGGTGGGGTTTGAATCCCTTCGCGGTCACAAAAAAGATCTGCAGCGAAAGCTGTGGATCTTTTTTTATTTTTGACTAACATTTCATAATTTCTATGAATTATGATGTTAATTCTTACAGTTTAAGTTTTTCTTAGGCACTTAAAATCAAAAAGTTACACTCTTTAGCGGCTAATTTGATTCTTTCCTCGAAAAGATAAATTAGAAATTTGAACAGTTTATAATTTTTTGTTAATTCGTTTCAAATTGGCTTAGAAACAATTGTTTACATTCCCAAATCGGAAAACCTCTACTTTCTCTGATGTGTATCCATTTAAAAGCAAATTCCCCGTATTGACTTTTACTATTATTTTTTAATGAATGTTTAATTTATTTTAAATATACACTGTTATGGATAAAATTTTACTTTATGCAAAAGGAAGAATTACGAGCTTTTTTTTGGTTTTTATTACATTGTCATTCGCTTTTTCTGGGTGGGCACAAACCACAAATTATGAGCCTACTGTTGTAGTATATAATTTAGCAGGAGAGCGACAAGACGATTTTGCTCCTGGCGAAACTGCGGTTTTAAAAGGTACAGGTTGGACGCAAGATCAACTTGTAGACGTGCATCTACATGAGGTGCCTGAATATGAACATGATCATGATTATCACGGTACACCTATAGACGTAAACGGTAATTGGGAAATCCAATATCCAATAGAGCAAAGACATTTAGGGGTGACCTTTAATGTGGAAGTAAATGGACAGCAGAGTTTATATACTGCTACTACTATTTTTACTGATGCGAATTCAAAAATAGCCCTTGAAGACGCAATTGGTGAAGAAGGTGGAAGTATTACTTTAGTTGCTACATTGACCCAATCAGGTTCAGGATTTCCTGGTTCAAACAATTCAGTTATCGCTAATAGAATAATAAATTTCTTTTTAAATTCAATTTCGGTTGGCACTGCTATTACAAATGATTCAGGGGTTGCGACACTTAATACAACTATTCCTAATAGTATTTCGTTTGGAAATTATCCAAATGGTATTGAAGCCATTTTTAACGGAGATGCGGATAATACTTATGTTAAAAGCGATAAAAAGTCCAAATTAACTGTAACCGTTGCCTCTTGTACCGCACCATCAATTATTACACCCCCTTCCAGTGTTGGAGTGATCTATGGTCAAGATAAAGTATTTACTGTCGTGGCAAATGGTTCTCCAACGTTAACCTACTTATGGGAAGTTAATAATGGTAGTGGTTGGAGTACTGCTACAGATTCAGATGGTAATCCTGCGACTTTCACTGTGGTAAAACCTACGGTTAATCAATCCGGTCACCAGTATCGTGTTACGGTGTTAGGCGCTTGTTCACCTTCAGCATCCATTACGGCAACGCTTAATGTTAGCAAAAAAGAAATCACGGTTACAGCGACTGCTGGTCAGGGCAAAATTTACGGGAATGTAGATCCTACACCATTTGCATACTCCACTAGTGAACCGTTATTAACAGGCAACAGCTTTGCTGGTGCCTTAGGACGTGTAGCAGGAGAAAATTTTGGAACTTATGCCTATACTTTAAATGGATTAAATGCCGGAGCTAACTATACGGTTACATTAGCGGGTAGCGAAAAATTTGCAATCACCCAAAAAGACGCTTCTGTAGTTGTTGATCTAGGTCAAACTAAAGTGTACGGTTCTT
>CAZWSP010000161.1:0-6030 GCA_964636585.1 uncultured Antarcticibacterium sp. | reverse complement strand
TCTTCCGGAAGTAATTTCCATAGGTTCTTGCAATATTACTTCAGGATAATCTCCATACACGTTGAAAGCGCCAGTTTTAAGTCCTCGAACTACATTGTTTGCTCCACCAAAACCACCTAACTGATTTCTAGGAGATACATATTTTAGATTTGGAACATTTTGCTTGATGGCATCTACATCGCTTATTTTAAAATTATAGCGTCTTCCTTTTGGTAAACCTTTGTAGGGCTTAGAAGGAGTTTGCGCCCACATGAACATAGAATTGGTGGCAATACCCCCAAAACCTTGTTTCACGCCAATTTCTAATCCTTTTCCTGCAGCCAATAAAATAACCAGTATAAAGATTCCCCATAACACTCCAAATGCTGTGAGAACTGTTCTAAACCAGTTCGAGGTCAAGGCCTCTAATATTTCGCTCCATTTATCTCTACTAAACATCTTATTCGTCTCTTAAAGCGATTATGGGTTTTATTCTAGCCGCTCTCCAAGCTGGGAAAAATCCAGCCACGGCACCAGCAAATACCAATATGAAAACGGTAGATAATGCTACATTAAAATTCACGGAAGGATTTGCAATGTAATTTGTCTCTATCAATGGCCCAACAAATTCTAATAAAGCCAAACTTGTAATTAGCCCTATAAAACCGGCGATAGTCGTAACAAAAATAGATTCATGAAGGATCATTCCAATAATACTCAATGGCTCTGCTCCCAATGCTTTTCTGATCCCGATCTCTCTGGTACGTTCTTTTACAATGATGAGCATAATGTTACTAACCCCAACAATTCCGGCGATAATGGTGCATATTCCAACACCCCAGAAAAAGATTTTGATCATATTTGTTAGATCATAAAATCTTTTTGTGTTCTCTAAGCTATTATTTATGGTTATTGCTCTTGTATCATCTGGAGCAACATTGTGTTTTTCTTTTAAATAAGTTTCAAGTTCTGCTGAAAACTGTTCAGATTCGGCCAAGGCTTGTTCAAAATTATCTCTTTTATGAAGCGTGAACGCGAGACTTCTAACATCATTCCCTCCGTTAAAAACTCGTTGTGCTGTATTAATTGGTAGAAAAACTCGGGATTCTTCACGTTCTCCTCCTGGATCTGAATACACTCCAACCACTTTAAAATTAATATCTGAGATCTCAACGTATTGCCCAATTGGATCTTCTCCATTCTTAAAAAGATCATTCCTTACCTTATTTCCCAGAATTACAACTTTTTCAATATTGTCATTGTCCCGGTAGTTCAAGAAACGTCCCTCCGTCATATCTGCATTTTCTAAAAACTGATAATCTGGCCAAACCCCTTCCACTCTATAAGAACCAGATTCTTTCTTAAAATTTACTGTTCCGTTCCAGATCATGAAAACTGAAGATTTATATTCCAGTTGATCTTGGTAATTATTTACGGTACTGGTATAATCTTCGTTCTTTAAAGTAATGGCTCTTCCCGGATTCAAACCTTTGTATTCTTTTGAAGTTACGTTGGTCCACACAGAAACCATATTAGCAGCATCTCTTTCGAACTCTTTGGAAATTCCGTTCTTCATCCCCTCGCCAATTCCTAGGAGGATAATCAATATAAAGATCCCCGATGCTACAGAAAGCCCGGTTAGAAACGTTCGCAATTTATTTTTGCCAATCGTTTCGAAGATCTCTTGCCATCTTTCTAGATCAAACATAACTATTAGCTCTTACTTGGTCTACCTTAGAATCGTCTATGATAAGTCCATCTTTAAGGTTCACAATTCTTTTGGTCATTAATGAAATATCATGCTCATGCGTTACCACCAAGATGGTTCTTCCTTCATCGTTAATTCCTTGAATAAGCTCCATAACTTCATAAGAAGTTTTGGTATCCAAAGCTCCCGTAGGCTCATCTGCCAATAATACTTTTGGATTAGAGGCCAAAGCTCGGGCAATTGCAACTCGCTGTTTTTGCCCTCCAGAAAGTTCGTTTGGTAAATGGGTAGCCCAATCTGCCAGACCTACCTTTTCTAAATAGCTCATGGCGATATCTACGCGTTCTCTATGTTTTATTCCTTGATAATATAATGGCAACGCCACATTATCCAATGCATTTTTGTAGGAGATAAGATTAAAGGATTGAAAAATAAAACCGAGAAATTTATTGCGATAACGTGCAGCGATCTTTTCATTCAAATTTTTAATAGGAAGTCCATCCAAGGTGTAAGTACCAGAATCTGCTTCATCTAACATTCCTAAAATATTCAATAATGTAGATTTTCCCGATCCAGAAGATCCCATGATAGAAACTAACTCGCCTTCAGCAACACTAAAATTGATGCCTTTTAAAACATGAAGAGAATTACTCCCCATCTTATAAGATTTATGTAAGTCCTTAATTTCAATCATATCTATAATATTATATGTACACCAACAATATTCAATTATAATATTACAGGCATATTGATAAGACTAAAATAGGACTTGAATGTTACAGTCTAATTTTAAAAGTTGTGATAATTATTAACTGAAAACTAAGATTTTTCAGTGGTATCCTTATTTCTGAAGGATCTATATATGAAGAATGCAATACCCCCAATTAGCACATAGGGGAATATCATTAAATACACAATTCCATCGTTTATTCCTTGTGCAGCTGCTTCAGAGCCCTCGCTTTCTAATACAGCTCTACACATTGCACATTGTGCATCTGCAATACTTGGCAGAAGCATCAATAAAATTATGGTGAAGATTAATTTTAATTTCATCTCTATAAAATTGAAAAATGAAGGACGTATAAATTTAAAAATTTTAATAATAAGGCCACATAAAAACGTAGACTAAAACTCCTGTAATTGCAATGTAAAGCCAAATAGGAAACGTCCATCTTGCAATTCTTGCATGCTTATCATATTGCCCGCTAAGACCTCTGTACATGGTAAAAAGCACTAAAGGAATTATAATGGCAGAAAGTAAAATATGAGTAATAAGTATGAAAAAGTATAAATAACGTATTGCTCCTTCTCCTCCATAAGGCACGGGCGCATTGCTTATTTTAGAAATAACATAACTAACCAAGAAAACGCAGGAAAGCAAAAAAGCAAAGATCATGGTATTTCTATGCCATTTATATGCTTTAATAGTCATAAAAAAATATCCAAGAGTAAGAACTATTGCGGTGCTTCCGTTAAGTAGTGCATGAAAAAACGGTAAGGTTCCAGACTCGGTATCAAAAAGATTAAATCTTACCGGCATGTACATTAAGATAACCACTACAATGGGAACAATAATAGAAAGCGCAATAATTGTTGGAACTGCAATCTTATCTGCTTTTACCTTTTCCATGTTATAACAATTTTTTAATATCTTCTACTAAAATATCGATCTGTGGTTCTTCTTCTCCTTTAACCACAGAAGCTCCTCGCTCTATAGAACCTTTATAGTAAATAATTGGGTTTCCAAAATTATCTCCTCTAGATCTAATATAGCCTTCTTTATCTACTAAAGCGAACATTCCTGAGTGCGCAAATCCACCCGGAACAGATTCATCTGCATTCGCATAGATCCCGAAGCCTTGATTTGCTAAAGCATAGATCTTTTCTTTATCGCCAGTTAGAAAATTCCAGTTTGGATTATCAATTTCATAATTCTCCTTATATTCCTTCAAGATCTCTGAAGTATCATGGGTTGGATCTATAGAGATCGAAACAATTCCGAAATCAGGATTCCCTCCCAATTCCTTTTCTACTCCCACTAAATTCTTATTCATAATAGGACATATAGAAGGGCAGGTAGTAAAGAAAAATTCGACTATATAAACCTTACCTAGATAATCTTTGTTGGAAATAGTATCTCCATTCTGATTTACAAATTGAAAATCTGGCACTTTTTTGTTTTCTCCGTAAAGTTCCAAATACATCAAGTCTTCAGACTTTTTTAGATTATTTCCAACATTTAGCCTGTCATTTTTCACAACTTCTCCGTTAGAAATTCTATCTACGATCTTCGGAATAAAAATGATCCCAAATATTAGAACGATTAGGGAAATGCCTATGTAAGATTTATTTTTCATGCTCTTAATCTAAGGTTGCTTTATACTTTTTAAGCTCTAATCTATATTCTGCCAAGATCACTTTAATGTCGTCGTTCATTTTATTTCCTAATTCTGAAACAGACCGGGAATCATAACCATATAATTTAGCTTCATCCTCATCATCTCTTCCTCGTAAATTGGCATCTTTATCTATAATGAAAACATATGGAGTTTGCAGGTTTTCATCTAATTCTAAATTCGTTTGAAAGCTTTCAAAAATCGAATTTATTTCTGAAGGTTCTGCATATATAAAACTCCAATAATTAGAGTTTGTTATATTGTTGAATTCACTAACAAAACGATTTGCTTGTTCTTTAGCTGAATTTGGTAAGATAATAACGAATTGGAAATCATTGAAGCCATAGAACTTCTCAAGAATCTTTTTATCAAGATTAAAGGTGTTTCCTTTAAGCGCTTCTAGATCATTTCCGAAGAAAGCTACAATGCTTATTTTATTATGGAAACTAACAACGCTGTCTCTATTGGTTTCCAGATTATCTACATCTTTTACATGCTCGGTTAGCACCGGAAGCTTTGCAAAATGATTAACTCCGGAAGAAAAGAATAAAT
The DNA here is from genome assembly GCA_964636585.1 of uncultured Antarcticibacterium sp. Classification (GTDB taxonomy): domain Bacteria; phylum Bacteroidota; class Bacteroidia; order Flavobacteriales; family Flavobacteriaceae; genus Gillisia. The sequence continues at coordinate 1,395 of CAZWSP010000161.1, read as the reverse complement.
ATGCTACTATGGGTAAAAGAAAAAGTACACCCAATACTAAAAATTTCTTCATAAATCCGTGTTATTACGGGTTACAAAAATAAAAAGACGGTTTTAAATAACCGTCTTTTCTTGTGCTTTTAATTTATGTTCTGGAATTAAAAATCCCAAGCTACTTGACTATTCTTATAAACATCGAAGATATAATCTCCTTCAGTTAAAAGTATAAACATTAAGTAACTTATAAGGAAGATCGCTGTCCAAACTACTGCTCTTCTTAGGCCTTTACTTTCACCTTCTAGGTGCATGAATGCCCAAGCAATATAATATGCTTTATATAATGTTAAGATAATGAAGATCCAGTTTAGCAACTTCATTGCTAAAAAATGTGTGTCTACTAGGAAATCCGGTCTAATAATTCCTAAGATTACCTCTACTATTGTTACTACAGAAAGTAGGGCAAAAACAAACCAAATTCTTTTGTTGTTAGACTCGTGTGTATGTGTAGTACTATGTGCCATTTTTATTTATTTCAGAATTAAACCAGGTAAAAGAATGTGAATACAAATACCCAAACTAAATCTACAAAGTGCCAGTATAAACCAACCTTTTCTACCATTTCATAACTTCCTCTTCGCTCGTAGGTACCTAAGATAACATTAAAGAAGATAATGATATTTATAATAACTCCAGAAAGTACGTGGAATCCGTGGAAACCAGTAATAAAGAAGAAAAAATCTGCGAATAACGGTGGCCCGTATTCGTTATGAGTTAGGTTAGCTCCTTGAACTACACCAACAGCTTCAGCATTTAATTTTTTAATAGATTCTTCTCTGGAAAGAATGGTTTTTTCACCCTCTTCATTAAACATCTTTGTACGCACAAGAACATCTGGATGCGCTTCAAAACCCGCTTTAACTTCTTCTATTGTATAGGTTGGTAAAGATTCGTTTTCAGAAAACCAAATTCCATTATTACGTTTATTTTCTATTCTATCATGCGGAATTGAAACTACGATATCTGCTAATGCAACACGTTCGCCTTCTGTATTTACAAATTGAAGAATATTACCACCATTGGTAGTAACTGCACCATATTCCCCTTGAATAAAATTCTTCCATTCCCATGCTTGAGAACCAACGAAAATTGCTCCCCCAATAATAGTAAGAAACATGTACAAGGTTACTTTCCCTTTTTTCATATGGTGGCCGGCATCTACTGCCAATACCATAGTTACAGAAGAGAAAATAAGGATGAAGGTCATCAAAGCCACATAATACATTGGAGCTTCTACTCCGTGTAAAAATGGGAAGTGATTAAAAACTTCATCGGCGATAGGCCAAGAATCGATAAATTTAAACCTTGAAAAACCGTAAGCAGCTAAGAATCCTGAAAATGTAAGTGCATCAGAAACGA
>CAZWSP010000160.1:0-6172 GCA_964636585.1 uncultured Antarcticibacterium sp. | reverse complement strand
ATTTCCCATTTGTCCTTCCGGTAAACCCACGTTCATTCCGTGTGTTAAAAGTTGGGCATTAGGATAGTCTCTAAATAAACTATCTACAAAAGGAGTTTTGGCTTGAGAAATCGCAGATACCTTCGGATCTTGTGTGATTCCCCATCCATCTAAAATCATAAGAATAACTTTCTTATTCATAAGTTTTTGGTATAAGTGTGTAAAGATATAAACTATAAGGAGGAGCAGATAATTTGTCCTACTAATGTTTTATTAAAAATTAACTTTTTATCAATAGACAATTTCTATCTGTCATTGCAAACTCGGCTATTTCTATGTCTTAATTAATTATTGAATTGAAACCTATCCTCTAACGAAGGAATTCTGAAATGTTAAAATGTTAAAATTTGCATTTATAATATTTTCCTAATAATTTTTATACTGCTGATGAAATATTTCAGAAAAGAACACGTTAGTATACCTAATGCCAAATAAGCAGAAATGTTTAAATGCTTGAAAACAAGTCATTTCCATAAAATATTCGTCAAAAAGTATTTTTAATCGGTTAAATGGTAATTTTTAATTTAAAATTTGTAAGTTGGCATTATGTTTGGAAATAATTAACATATTATTAAAAAATTAACCCATTTCTATGACCTATAAAATCTTAACCGTAATTTCTTGCCTTACCTTTTCCTTTGCTTTCACCACTACAGACGGTCTTGCTTCCTCTAATCTCACAGAAAAACCTTTAGAACTTTCTACTACAACTTCTAATATCAAGTTGACTGTAGACGAGGAAATTAATCACGCTTATGCTGAATTTGTGGAAAAGAATACAAGTGTTCCGGATTTGGAAAGTTTTAAAAATGGAATGTTAGGTTTTTATAAGCTAGAAAATAAAAATCTTGTTGAAAAACAAATTCTTACTATTATAGATTTTACGTTGTCTTCTACTAAAAAGAGAATGTGGGTTTTAGATATGAGTTCTAATAAAGTACTTTTTAACACGGTTGTTGCTCATGGTAAAAATACTGGTGGCGAATTTGCAACCAACTTTTCTAATAAAGTAAATTCTTTACAGAGTTCTCTAGGCTTCTATGTAACCGGAGAAACGTATATCGGAAAAAATGGATACTCTATGTTTATAGATGGAATGGAGAAGCAATTTAATTCCAAGGCTCGTGAGCGTTATGTTGTTGTTCATGGTGCAGATTATGCAAATCCTTCTTTTGTGAACAAACTGGGGAGATTAGGTAGAAGCTATGGTTGTCCTGCGCTTCCTACTGCTTTAACCAATGATATTATAGATGTGATCAAGGATAAATCTGTAATTTATATTCATTCTGCAGATAAAGCATATCTTCAAAATTCTGACATGATCAAGGCTTAGTATCCTTCAATAACTCAGCAATTATTTTATCATCGTATTTGTAGATGTCTTCGGTAAATCTCGGTTTCCCGTCTTCCATCCAAGCGGTCCAGTAAAAATGATGCACCTTAACATGTTGCTTCATTTTAATTTCTTTGGTCTTTCCTACGGAAATGATCTCCTGGATCTTTTCTGAATCATATTCAGGTTGATCTTCTAATAAATATTGTGCCAAACCTAGCGCATCTTGCACTCTGATACAACCAGAACTTTGGGCTCTAGAATTTCTTTCGAATAGAGATTTTGAAGGCGTATCATGCAAATAAATTAAATGCTTATTGGGATAAATAATTTTCACAACTCCTAGTGGATTACTGCTTCCTGCGTTTTGCCGATATGTATATGAATTTACCACCTTACTATTCCAATCAATTTCTGAAGGATCTAATTGTTCTCCTTTAGAATTATATACATTCAAATGTTTTTTGGAAAGATAGTCGGAGCTTTTTCTAGCTCCAGGGATCACATCTTTGCTTTTAATTGTGGGAGGAATGGTCCAAGTTGGATTAAATACGATGTATTTTATTTCTTCAGAAAAAATTGGAGTTTTTCTAACATCTGTACCAACCATTGTTTTATGGCTTCTTACCAACTCATTATTTTTAATAACGTCCAAATGATAATTTGCAATATTTACTAAAATATAATGAGAACCAAGATCTCTAGGATACCATCTCCAGCGTTCAAGATTTGCTAAGATTTGATTGTATCTATCTTGATAATCTATATTTAATAAAGCAATCGTGCTATTACCCACAATCCCATCTGCTAAAAGGCCATTCCCTAATTGCAATTTTTTAATTCCTTCCTGAACAGCTTCAGAGTGATCGTAACTAAAAGGATCTATATTCTTTAAATATCCCAATGCCATTAATCTAAACTTGATCTTTGGCATTCGTTCGTCCTGCATTCCTGGTTTTATAAGATCGCCTTCAGCAATATCTTTAAACTCTTCAAACTCCGCCTTTTTAGCTTTATATTCTTTCAATGCTGAAATTAATTCTGAATATATCGGGGTGGAAGGTTTTACTTTTTTTAAAGCAATTTCAATATCTTTCTCTACTATAGCTTTTTGAAGTAGTTTGGTTAACGAAGCTTCATTTTTTGGAATATCAAAGACATCATGAATTTTGCGAGGATCAACTTTCCCATTTAATAATTCCGCAGTATACTGAAAATAAGCATCTGTTAGTAAAAGATCTAATTTGCTTCTTTCCTGATTGTCCAATTCTCGAATGTGCGCGGTTAGACTGTCTATTTCTTGTCCGTGATACTCACTATAGGATAGTCCTTCCAGATCTGCATTTTTTAAAACCTCTAACAAGGAATTCCTGAATTTAAGATCACTCCAAACAGGTTCTGGATTTTCTTTATAAAACTGTTTTATGGAATCAGATTGTAGAAAAACAACTTCGTCATTTTTTGATAGCTGTTTTTCGATCCCTTTTTTAGATCCTAAAGGTGCATTTTCAGAATAATTTTCTTCAGTACTAATTTCATTTTCAGCATGTTTTTTACAAGCGTTCGTTGCAAAAAGCACGAGAATACAAAGAAAGTATCCTAAAATGTAATGTGTGTACTTAATTTTCAAAACAGTAGGGTTTATATGCTATTTCACCTAATTAATAAAATCCTTGAACATAACTATATGCTCACAAACACCTGGAACTTCAAAGGTTTTTCCAATGCATTCGTAACCGTGTTTTTTATAGAAATCTACAGCGGTGATTCGCGCATTAAACCACAACATAGTGTCTTTATGTTTAAGATCTATTTTTTGTTCTCCCTCTTTTAACAAGAGAGAACCATAACCTTTAGTCTTAAATTCTGGCAGAATGGCCATTCCTCTTAGTTGAAACTGAGTATGGCTTTTAAAAAAAGGGTTGCTGTTTTTCATAAAACTAGCAACCCCAATTAATTTTAAGTTTTGGAAGATTCCGAGATGAAAAGTTCCATCATCATTATCCCCGCTAAAGTGACATTCATTTATTGGTCTTCCAGGTCTTAAAACTGTTTGCCTAATAGTATAGGTATCCTGAGTTTTAATTTCCCGAATTTCCAAAATGACACTCATTCTCGCAAAATTTAGCTTGCTAAAACGTCTCTATATTCTTTATTCTGATCAAACTGAACTTCTGCAAAAGGGCAGAGTGGATCAATTTTATAATTGTTTTCTCTGGCATATTCAACACTTCTTTTTAGAAGTTTTGAAGCTAGACCATTACCTTCTAAGTTAGATCTTGTTTGGGTATGATCAATAACCAAAACACCATTGTCTTGCTTAGAATAGGTAAGTTCAGAAGTGATCCCTTTATCATCTTCCATATAGAACATCCCTCTCTTGTCGTTCTCTTTGTGTTTTATCTCCTGACTCATCTAATTATTTTTTAGGATCATAAACATCATCTACAATTCCATACGCAATAGATTCTTGAGCATCCATCCAATAATCACGGTTAAAATCTTTTAAAACTTTTTCTATTTTCTGGCCGCAATTTTCAGCAAGAATTTTTGAGCTAATATCTTTGATCTTCAAGATCTCTGCAGCTTGAATTTCTATGTTCGAAGCTTGACCACGAGCACCACCGCTAGGTTGGTGGATCATTACTTTAGATAAAGGCTGAATAAATCTTCTTCCCTTTGTTCCTCCAGAAAGTAGGATAGAACCCATTGATGCTGCAAGACCAGAACAAATTGTTGCTACCGGGCTTTTTAAAGCTGTCATAGTATCGTAAATGGCAAAACCATCTGTTACAAAACCACCCGGGCTATTTATAAAAAATTGGATCTCTTTATCTGAAATAGAGTCTAGGTATAACAATCTATCTATTACATGTTTGGCGGTTTTATCGTCTACGCCACCCCACAAAAATATCTTTCGTTGCTCTATAAAATTTTCGTCTATAAGGTCTTGGATTTTTCCAGGTTTATTTTTCATGAGTATTTTATTCTGATTATTAATTCTAGCTAAAATTATGACTAATTTCGCAGAAAACGGCAGGATGGAATTATCAATTAACAAGATTTTAAACAATGATCTGGATTTGGTTGTTCCACTTATAATGGAATTGTCTGAATATCAAACCGAAGAAAGCTTATTGAGATCTAGGATGGGGGAGATGTTCGAGCAAAATTACGAATGCTTTGCCATCTATCTGAAGGAGGAAGTAATTGGCACGTTTGGATTGTGGTTCATGACTCGTCATTATGCTGGTAAATCTTGCGAAGCAGATCACGTTTTTATCAAGCCAGAATATCAAAATCGTGGATTTGGAAAAGAAATTTTCGAATATATTTTTGATTATGCAAAAAGCAAAGGTTGTGAGATGCAGGAGTTAAACTCTTACGTTCAGAACTTTAAGTCTCATAAGTTTTATATGAATTTGGGCTACGTGATAAAGGGCTATCATTTTTTAAAAAAGCTGTAATTTTTCTTGGAATTTGAAAAGTTTAAGGATTATATTTGCAATGCTAATGCGAAAGTAGCTCAGTTGGTAGAGCGTCAGCCTTCCAAGCTGAATGTCGCCGGTTCGAACCCGGTCTTTCGCTCTAAGACAAAGATGTCGCGTTTAACATGTGATCTTTAGCTCTAAGGACAATAACAGTGTAACAACTGTTCTTTATCTCCATACAAGGCGACTTGTTGGAGATAGCCTTTTTTGCCGACGTAGCTCAGGGGTAGAGCGTTTCCTTGGTAAGGAAGAGGTCACGAGTTCAATTCTCGTCGTTGGCTCTTAATTTTGTATAAAATTGAACACTAATATATAACTAAGATTAAATAATTATTAATTATGGCAAAGGAAACTTTTGATCGTTCCAAACCGCACTTGAACATAGGTACGATAGGACACGTAGATCACGGAAAAACTACCTTAACTGCAGCAATTACTAAGGTAATGGCTGATGCTGGATATTCAAAAGCTATGTCTTTTGATCAGATTGACAATGCTCCAGAAGAAAAGGAAAGAGGTATTACTATTAACTCATCACACGTAGAATACTCTACTAAAGAGCGTCACTACGCACACGTAGATTGTCCAGGTCACGCCGATTACGTAAAAAACATGGTTACCGGTGCTGCACAAATGGATGGTGCTATCTTAGTAGTTGCTGCTACAGATGGTCCAATGCCACAAACTCGTGAGCACATCCTTTTAGGACGCCAGGTTGGTATTCCTAGAATCGTTGTATTCATGAATAAAGTGGATATGGTGGATGATGAAGAATTATTAGAATTAGTTGAAATGGAAGTAAGAGATTTACTTTCTTTCTATGAATATGATGGTGATAATGGACCGGTAATCGCTGGTTCTGCACTTGGAGCACTTAACGGTGAAGAGAAATGGGTAAATACAGTTTTAGAATTAATGCAAGCTGTAGATAACTGGATCGAACTTCCTCCACGTGATGTTGATAAGCCTTTCTTAATGCCTATTGAAGATGTATTCTCTATCACAGGTCGTGGTACAGTTGCAACTGGTAGAATTGAAACTGGTGTTGCTAATACTGGAGATCCTGTAGAGATCATTGGTATGGGAGCTCAGAAATTGACTTCTACTATCACAGGTATTGAAATGTTCCGTCAAATCCTTAACAGAGGTGAAGCTGGAGATAACGCGGGTATTCTTTTAAGAGGTATTGAGAAATCAATGATCTCTAGAGGAATGGTAATCGTTAAGCCAGGATCTGTAACTCCTCACGCTAAGTTTAAAGCAGAGGTTTATATCTTGAAAAAAGAAGAAGGTGGACGTCACACTCCAT
>CAZWSP010000159.1:0-6225 GCA_964636585.1 uncultured Antarcticibacterium sp. | reverse complement strand
TCAGCAAAACTTACACCCGTTGTATTGGATTTCACTATCCATATATCAAGTGGTCTTATTATAAGTTTAAACCTTCATCCTAAAGATAAGGTACATTTTCATAGTTCACTCCCAATCTTTTCTAAAGATTGAATTAAAGTTTTACTACTTAAAAAAAATAATTTAATTCAATTTATATTTTACTTGTTCCTCCTCCAAAGCATTCAGTAACTCCTGCGATATCTTCACTTTTTGCTTTCTACTAGTCAAATTAAGTTTCATTAATTCTTTCATCTCATAAATTATAAAATGAAGATTATGATCGCCTTTATGGGCTCTTAAAATGTCTTTTAAGGAATCTATCTTTTCCTCTTTCAGTTCATTTATATCAAGCTGAATAGTAAGTTTTCTGGCATAAATATCCATGATATCATGCAATAATTGAAAGTTATTGAATTGGATCCTAGGATCTCCTTTGCTACCAGTTTCCTTGTTGGTCCAGCCTTCCTTAATAAAGGCTTTAATATACACAAAGGCATTGGGCACTAAGAAATGTTGGTATTTGAGATATTCTTCTCCAAAGATTCTAAATTCATAAGAATCCCAATAATCTTCTACTGAAAATGCAGCCCAACCTTTCCCCATTTTTGAAGTTCGGTGTTGCACTTCAGAGATCACACCACCAAAGGAAAGCTCACTGTTCACATATTTCTCCTGCTCCTTAAAATCTGAAACTTTGGAGTTACAGAAGTAATGAATTTCAGCTTTAAAATCATCTAAAGGATGCCCAGAAATATAGATCCCAACTACTTCCTTCTCTCTTTTAAGTTTCCCGATTCCTCCCCATTCTTCACAAGGTGGCACCACAGGCTCGGGAATTTGCACATCACTGGCTTCGCCAAATAAACTTACTTGTGAGGAGTTTTCATTCTCCTGAAATTTAACTGCATATTTGATCACCTTTTCTAAAAAGATAATCCCATCTCCATCATCATGGAAATATTGTGCTCGGTGATTTCCGAAGCCATCAAATCCTCCAGCCAATGCTAAATTTTCTAATGCTTTTTTATTGGCAGCACGCAGATCTAGACGCTTTGCCATATCGAAAATAGACTTATAAGGTCCTTTTTCTCCTTTTCTGTTTTCCACAATAGTAGCAACAGCACCAGAACCAACTCCTTTAACCGCTCCCATTCCAAATCGAACTGCGTTCTCCTTGTTTACCGAAAATTTATAGAAAGATTCATTTACATCTGGACCAAGCACATTAAGCTTCATTCGCTTACATTCTTCCATAAAGAAGGTAACCTGCTTGATGTCACTCATGTTATTGGAAAGTACCGCAGCCATATATTCCGCAGGATAATGTGCTTTCAAATAGGCGGTTTGATAGGCGATCCATGCGTAACAAGTAGAGTGTGATTTGTTGAAAGCGTATGCAGCAAAGGCTTCCCAATCCTTCCATACTTTTTCCAAAATATCTCTAGGATGTCCTTTTGCTTCTCCTCCATCCAAAAATTTTGGCTTCAGTTGTTCCAGCAATGCAAATATTTTCTTACCCATCGCTTTTCTCAAAACATCGGCTTCACCTTTAGTAAATCCTGCCAAACTTTGAGAAAGCAACATCACCTGCTCTTGGTAAACGGTAATCCCATAAGTTTCCTTCAGGTATTCATCCATTCCAGGGAGATCATAAGCGATCTCTTCATTTCCGTGTTTTCTGGCAATAAAACTCGGAATGTATTCCATAGGTCCCGGCCTGTAAAGGGCGTTCATCGCGATAAGATCTCCAAACACAGTTGGTTTAAGATCCTTCATATGCTTTTGCATTCCGGGAGATTCATATTGAAAAATCCCTACAGTTTCTCCACGTTGGAACAATTCATAGGTCTTTTCATCATCTAGCGGAAAAGTATCAGGATCCAGAACGATGTCATGTCTTCCCTTTACAATTTTAACGGTATCTTTTATTAACGTTAGGGTCTTCAGACCCAAGAAGTCCATTTTTAATAACCCTGCACTTTCTACAACCGAGTTATCAAACTGAGTGACATAAAGATCTGAATCTTTAGCCAGCGCAACAGGTACAAAGTTGGTAATATCGCTTGGAGTAATAATTACTCCACAGGCGTGAATTCCAGTATTTCGTACTGAACCTTCTAAGATTCGAGCTTGATTTAATGTTTGTGCCTGCAGATCGTCTCCATCTGCAATATTCAATAGCTCATTTACTTTTTCAAGATCCTCATTTCGAAACATCTTTTTAAGCTCCTTTTCATCCTTGCCAAAGATCTTTCCTAGTTTCGACATGTTAGGAATAAGCTTAGCAATTCTATCAGATTCGTGTAGCGGAAGATCTAATACTCTGGCAGTATCTCTAATTGAAGATTTTGCAGCCATTGTACCATAAGTGATAATTTGTGCCACCTGACTGGAGCCATATTTCTGGATCACATAATCCATAACCCTGCTTCTACCTTCATCATCAAAATCGATATCAATATCGGGCATACTCACACGATCTGGATTTAAGAATCTCTCAAAAAGCAGATCGTATTTAATCGGGTCTATATTGGTTATCTTTAAACAATAGGCAACAGCACTTCCAGCAGCGGATCCCCTTCCCGGACCTACTGATACATCCATTGCCCGGGCTGCACGTATAAAATCTTCAGTAATTAAGAAATATCCCGGATATCCGGTTTTCTCGATTACAGAAAGTTCAAAATCTAATCGTGTTTTAATATCTTCTGAAAGATCTCCATAACGTTCTTTAGCGCCAACATAAGTAAGATGCTTTAAGTATGCATTCTCTCCACGCTTGCCTCCATCATTTACATCTTCTTCATTTAAAAATTCTTCAGGAATATCGAAAGCTGGTAATAAAACATCTCTGGCAAGTTCGAAAGGTTCTATCTTATCCACCACTTCCTGAATATTGGAAATAGCTTCAGGAAGATCCTTGAACAAGCTTTTCATTTCAGAATCTGATTTAAAATAGAACTCATTATTAGGGAGTCCATATCTATATCCGCGACCTCTTCCTATTGGAGTAGCTTGTTTTTCACCTTCTTTTACACACAATAAAATATCATGCGCATTGGCATCTTCTTTAGCGCAGTAATAGGTGTTATTTGTAGCAACAGTTTTTACCTGATGCTTTTTCGCCATTTTCACCAGCACCTCATTTACCCTGTTTTCCTCTTCCAGATCATGACGCATTAATTCTATATAAAGATCTTCGCCAAAAGTTTCTTTCCACCAAAGCAAAGCTTCCTCCGCCTGATTTTCACCAACATTTAAAATCTTTCCTGGAACTTCTCCATAAAGGTTTCCAGTTAATACAATTAGATCGTCTTTATATTGCTCGATAACTTTTCTATCTATCCTTGGCAAATAGTAAAATCCATTTACATAGGCGATAGATGCCATTTTTGCTAGATTATGATATCCATTTTTATTCTTCGCAAGGATCACTATCTGGTAACCGTTATCTTTTCTGGTTTTATCTAGATGATCTTCACAAACAAAGAACTCGCAACCAATTATTGCTTTTAATTCCTTAGCAGTTGCAGGCTCTCCTTTTTCTACAGAAGCTGCATTTAAAGTTTTTACAGATTTATTGTAATTCCCCACTTCCTTCACAAAATGAAAGGCGCCCATCATGTTTCCGTGATCTGTCAAGGCTACCGCTGGCATTTTTTCTTTTGAAGCCGATTCTATAAGATTCGGAATACTTATGGTAGACTGTAAAATGGAGAATTGTGAGTGATTATGAAGATGAGAAAAACTAACTTCATCTAGTTTTTCAAGGTTCTCCTCGATCTCCTCTGTGCTAACCTCATCTACTTTTTCAAGTTTCTGAAGTTGTTCCCTTATTCTAGCTGAGGCTTTCTTAAGGTTGATATGTTTTAATCCTATAAGCTTAAATGGCTCTGGATTTTCTTCTTTATAATTTTCGAAATAATCTTCTGAAACCTGAAGTTCTTGTTTCGTGTAATTCTCTAGCCTGATTAATTCCAAGAAACACCTTGTAGTAGCTTCCACATCGGCAGTAGCGTTGTGTGCTTCAGAAAAAGGTTGATCAAACAAATGCTGATGCAACTCTGTTAGCGTCGGTAATTTAAATTTACCGTATCTCCCACCTGGAAGTTTACATAATTCTGCTGTTCTTTCTGTACAGGTATCTAAAACAGGGAATTCTTCCATCGGGTTTTCTAAACCCTCTCTTAGAAATTCGGCTCCCATGATGTTCAAATCGAAACCTACATTCTGTCCAACAATGAATTTTGATCTCTGTAAAGCCGCTTGAAATTTCTCTAATACTTCTTGAAGTGGCAATCCATCTTGCTGTGCTAATTCAGTAGAAATGCCATGTATTTTTTCTGCATCAAAAGGAATATTGAAACCCTTAGGCTGCACCAAATAATCCTGATGTTCCACCAAATTTCCCATTTCGTCATGCAATTGCCAAGCAATTTGAATGCAGCGAGGCCAGTTATCGAAATCTGTTAATGGGGCATCCCATCGTTTAGGTAATCCAGTAGTTTCGGTGTCGAAAATTAAATACATGTATTAATTTTAGTGCTGTTAAGACTTCGCAAATGCATTTGCAAAGAAAAGGGACTTCTAATAGAAAGAAGGCCTAAAATTACAGATTATTCACCCTTTTTAAAAATGAAAGTTATAAACATTTAAACAAAAAAAACGCAACCCTAAGGTTGCGTTCTTATATTTAACAAGCAATTTTTATGCTACTGCTTCTTCCAATTGAGGCACTTTAGTGATCGTGTTCTTAATTGTATTTCTATGGGATATCAGAACAGTTTTTACGCTTTCTGGGATCTCTGTTTCAGAAATAAACTCGTTGTAGTCTTCTAAACTTTCTTTCTCACCTCTTACAACTTCATCTAAAATAGCTTTTTGGTCGTTACTTGTGAAAATGGTTTTAAAATCCATCCAATTTCTATGCATGGTTCCAGTAAAGCTTCCAGATTCTTTTGGAGTTTCTCCTAGATTTAGGATTTGAGTTCTTATTTGGCTAGCAAATTTGCTTCTATCTTCAGAGCATTCTGTAAAGAAGGTAATTAACCTATCATTCTCCACATTTTTTACTGCTTTTATATAACCCTTTTCAGCATCATAATTCTTGATTAATAATTCATTTAACTTGTTTGAAATTCTTTCAGTGTTCATCATAATATCGTTCTTCATTTTAAATTTCAATAACTTCTTTTAAGATGTGTATTGTTTCGCATCTGTATATAGTATAAGGTATAACTTACGTAAATCCAAAAATATTAACATCTTTCACATAAGCTTAACTCGAATTAACATATTGATTATCAATTGATTAATTGAGCTCATACTCCGCATTTAAAGAAAAACAATTCTATATTTGTAGTCTTGAGATCAAAAAAAATTCCCCCGGAATATGCACAGGTGCATATCCCGGGGGAATAATAGGCTAGTTCAAAATATTTTTAAATTCTTACCACGTTTTGTTATCATCTCTGTGGTCTGCTCTATTTTCCAAAGACTCAACTTTGTTTAATGAAGCAGTGATAGAATCTCTTTGTTTTCTAAGTATCGTTTCTGTACTTGTTGGAATATTAGTGTCTTTTAAAACTTCATTATATTCTTCTACTGAAGCTTTTTCACCTCTAATGGCTTCTTCAAGAACAGCTTCTTCTTTATCAGATGAAAAAGTAGTTTTTAAATTCATCCATGCTCGATGTGCATCACCTGCAAAACTGCTTCCTTTATCTGGGGCTTCACCAAAATTGCGGATCTCAGATTTTAATTCATGTCCAAAATCATAACGCTCTTTTGCTCTTTCATTAAAAAATGACTGCAATTGTGGATTTTTTACTTGCTCTGCAGCAAATTTATATCCCTTTTCTGCATCATAATTCTTCTCTAATAACTCGTTTAGTTTGTTTGCAACTTCTTCAAAATATTTCATGATATGTGTTTTTATAATTAGTAATTTTCATTTTCAACAAAGTAAAAATACAAGATTAAAACCTTGACAGGAACTAGTTTAACAGGGTTTAGCATAGTTTAACTGCTTTTAACAACAGCCTTTTAAATTGATTGAAAATTCTTAATTATTAGCTAATTAAAGATTAGAAAGCTGAGTTTTAAGGCTATGTTGCTCAAGTTAATAGCCCTCAAATGAACCTTCAAAATAGATTATAGAATTTCTGCTGAAAAATTGAATAAAGTAGTATCTTTGCAGACTTA
>CAZWSP010000158.1:0-6226 GCA_964636585.1 uncultured Antarcticibacterium sp. | reverse complement strand
TAGGAATCCGAAACTCATGTTCCAGATTTCCCAAAAACTAAGGTTGCGTTTTTGCATATCGTAAGATTAAATTATACTACGACAAGCACTATGACTCGTCAAAACGTATTAACGGAAGTGAAAATATCAGTTTTGACTTAAACTATAAGGCGGTAAAGATATATAAATTTTTAAATGTTCAAAGATAAATTAATGTTTTGTAGAATTTCTCTTTACTAAACTGGTTTCAATAATAATAGTTTCAAAAGGCTCATCTTCAGCTTCTTCATTTTCCAGTTTTCTAATGAGCAATCTTGCAGCTTGAGCTCCCATCTCTTCTCCATGCTGATTGATGGTTGTTAAACTTGGCATGAAACGCTTAGAAAGTTCTCCATCTGTAAAGGCGATTACAGATACATCTTTTGGCACATCTATTCCGCGTTCCTTCAAAGCTTTTATTGCATAAATGGCGAAATGTTCGTTTACTGCGAAAACTGCATCTACATCTTTATCGTTGAGAAATGCTTGAATTTCAGCTTCACTATGATCAAAATCTTCCACCTTCAATATTAAATTCTCATCTGATGGAATATTATTGTCTGCAAGCGCTTCTCTATATCCTTTGGTTCTTAATTTACCAACACTCACGTAATCTATGGTTGTGATAAGCCCAATTCTCTTGCATCCTATATCTATTAGGTGTTGAACTGCTTTTTTAGCTCCCAACATATCATCTATAATCACCTTATCGCAATTGATTCCTTCAATCACCCTATCGAACATCACCAATGGCATTCCTTGCTCAATAACTTCAGTTAAATGGTGATAATCTCCTTTTTGCTGAGTTTCCTTTGCAACTGAAAGGATAAATCCGTCTGTACTTCCATTCGCTAATATCTCCAAGTTAATTACTTCTTTATCGAAGGTATTGTTGGATGTACAGATTATTACATGATAGCCTTTTTCATTAGCTACTTGTTCTATTCCGCTAATTACTGTTGTGAAATAGTGATGAACGATTTCAGGAATAATAACACCAATGGTTTTGGTCTTTCTATTTTTTAAACTTAAAGCAATGTTATTTGGCTTATAATTATATAACTTAGCGAAAGCCTTTATTTTTTGGCGAGTATCCTCACTAATTTCTGCACTATCACGCAAAGCTTTTGATACGGTAGAAACCGAAACATCTAATTCCTTGGCGATTAATTTAAGGGTTAATCTCTTCTTCATATGATATTAATAGTAGGGACTTGGTAGTTTCTTGTAATCTACAACAAAATTACAAAAAACCGCTTAATCCATTAAAATACAAAAGTTGTCAACACGAAAACGTTTTCGCAGTGGTCGTCAGCGAGATACGCAAGATTTTAACGTTTAGTTTACATACATTTAACCTCAGGAAGTGAGAATATACAGTTAAATTTTATTCAAATTAATCAAATTCATTTATGGAAAAATTTTTTAAAAGTTCGTTGATCATGCTGTTCATGCTGCCAATGAGCTTTTTTGCCCAACAAAGTGTAAGCGGTTCTGTCACCGAAAGTGCTACCGGATTACCGGTGCCCGGGGTGAATATTATCGTAAAAGGGACTAGCAATGGAACTACTACCGATTTCGACGGTAATTACACCATTTCTAATGTTATGAGCGAAAACGTTTTAGTGTACTCTTTTTTAGGATTTACTACTAAAGAGGTTCCCTTTACAGGACAATCAACAGTAAACGTTCAATTAGATGAGAATCAAAATGCATTAGACGAAGTTGTAGTTATTGGATATGGTACCGTTAAAAAATCTGACGCTACTGGATCTGTAACATCAATCACACCTAAAGAATTTAACAAAGGAGCCGTTGTTGCCGCAGATCAACTTATTCAAGGTAAAGTTGCCGGGATTCAAGTTATAAACGGTGGTGGTTCTCCAGGAGAAGGTGCTCAAATTAGAATTAGAAGTGGTTCTTCATTAAATGCAACTAACGATCCTTTATATGTAATAGATGGTGTACCAACAGATAATGGCGGTATTAATGGTGGAAGAAATCCTTTGGCAAACATTAACCAAAATGATATTGCTTCTATTAACATTCTTAAAGATGCTTCTGCAACTGCTATTTACGGGGTAAGAGCTTCTAATGGGGTGGTTATAATCACTACTAAAAGAGGTAATACTGGGGAATTAAAAGTTAATTACAACTCTAGCTACTCCTATTCTACTATAGATGAAACTACCGATGTACTTTCAGCTAATCAATTTAGAGAGTATGTAACTGCTAATGGTAACGAAGCACAAGTTGGTTTAATTGGTGATGCCAATACCAACTGGCAAGATTTGATCTACCAAGATTCATTTGGTACAGATCAAAGTGTATCTGTTTCTGGTGGACAAGATTTTTACACTTTTAGAGCTTCTGCAGGTTATTCTAATTACGACGGAATTTTAAAGAGAGATAAATTCGAAAGAACTACCCTTTCTGCTGCCTTAACGCTTAAGTTTTTAGAAGATCACCTAAAAATTGATATCAACAATAATACTTCTCTTTTAGAGAACAATTATAGTAATAGAGGTGCAATTGGAGCTGCAGTAGCTTTCGATCCTACACAATCTCCTTATGTAGACGATCAAACTTACGGTGGATACTTTAGATGGACTCAAGCAAACGGAAATTTAAATCCTTTAGCTGCAACCAATCCATTGGCTCTTTTAAACCAGACTACCAACTTAGGAAGATCTTTTAGAAGTATTGGAAATATTCAGTTCGACTATAAAATGCATTTCTTACCAGAATTAAAAGCAGTCCTTAATTTAGGATACGACAATTCTGTTGGTAGAAGTTATGGTTTTCAAGATCCTGAATTCACAAATGCAGATCAAGATGGTTCCTCTTATAATGATAGAGCAGAGAAAAGAAACAAATTGATGGATGCTTACCTTAATTATAACAAGAATTTTGAGAGCATTAATACTATAGTAGATTTTACCGGAGGTTATAACTACCAAGATTTTACATATCCTACTAGTTTTACTCAAGATAATGGTGCTGGTGTTTTGGTAACTGTAAACAATGAAACTAGACTGAATTTACAATCATTCTTTGGACGTGTTAACTTTACTCATAACAACAAATACTTACTTACTTTATCTTTAAGAAGAGATGCAACTTCAAGATTTATTGAAGCAAATAGATGGGGTAACTTCCCTTCTGCTGCCTTGGGATGGAAAGTTCATGAAGAAAATTTCTTAAAGGATAGCAATATCATTAGCGAATTCAAATTAAGAGCAAGTTGGGGTATTACAGGACAGCAAGCGGTTGGAGATATCTACCCTTCTGTAGCCTTATACCAAACAGGAACTAGTACTGCTGGTTACCAATTTGGGGATCGTTTTGTTGAAACAATTAGACCTCAACCTTATAACCCTAATTTAGTATGGGAAGAGACTGAAACAAGAAACTTAGGTTTAGATTTCGGATTCTTTAACGGTAGAGTAGATGGAACAATAGATGCTTACGAAAGAACTACAGACGATCTTATTGTATTTACCAACAACCCACAAGGAGTAGGATTTTCTAATGCCGATGATTATAACATTGGATCTTTAGAGAATAAAGGTCTCGAAATTGGAACAAATGTGTATCCAATTAGAAATCAAGACATGCAATGGAGAATTGGTGGAAACATCACCTTCCAAGAATCTAAGATCACAAAGTTAACTTTAGTTACAGATCCTAACTATACTGGTATAGATGTTGGTGGTATTTCTGGAGGAACAGGTAACACAGTACAAAATCATCAGGTTGGATTTGCACCAAGTTCTTTCTTCGTTTTCGAACAAGCATACGATGCTTCAGGAAATGCACTAGAAGGCGTTTATGTAGATAGAAACAAAGATGGAATTGTAAACTCTCAAGATAAATACAGATTCAGAAAACCTGCTTCAGATGTTTATTACGGTTTCAATACAGATTTTAACTATAGCAATTTTTCATTCAATATGTCTTGGAGAGGAAGTTGGGGTAATTACAATTATAACAACGTAGATTCTGGATATGCTTTTGGAAATAACATTCTAACTTTTGACACTTTTCTTAACAACAGTGTGAGCAATTTGTTAGAAACTAACTTTAAACAAGCGCAATATCTTTCAGATTATTACATCCAAGATGCTGCATTCTTAAAATTAGACAACGCTAGTATTGGGTATACTTTTAATGATTTCTTGAGCGATAATTCTTCATTAACTCTTACTGCTACTGGACAAAATCTACTTATAATTACAGATTACAAAGGGATTGACCCTGAGACTTACGGAATTGATAATAACATTTATCCAAGACCAAGAACATTTGTTTTAGGAGTAAATCTTAATTTTTAATATTACAAGACTATGAAAAATATGAAGTATAATATTTTAAAACTGGCACTATCTGTCTTTGCAGTAACTATGTTTTCTTGTTCTGCAGATCTAGACCAGTCCGACCCTAACAGTGAAAGCTTGCTTTCTGCTGAAGAGGTTTTTCAAGAACCAGATTCTTATATTAGGTTCCTGGCTAAACTTTACGCAGGATTAGCAACTACTGGCCAGAGTGGACCTGCCGGAAATGCAGATATCTCTGGAATAGATGAAGGAGAAAGTCAATATGTTAGAGGACTTTGGGTAATGCAAGAGCTTACTACAGATGAAGCTATTATTGCTTGGAATGATAAGACCATCAAAGATTTCCATAATCAAACATGGACTTCTAGTGATCTTTTCATAAACGCAACATTTAGTAGATTAGATTTTCAAGTAAAGAACTGTAATGAGTTTTTACGCCAAACTACAGATGATAAATTGCAATCTCGTGGATTAGCTGCGGCAGATATCGCAGAAATTCAAGGATACAGAGCAGAAGCTAGATATTTAAGAGCGCTTACTTACTGGCACTTTTTAGATCTATTTGGATCTGTTGGTTTAGTAACAGAAAATGATCCTACAGATTTCTTCTTACCAGAACAAGCAAGCAGACAAGAGCTTTTCGATTTTGTTGAAACTGAATTGATCGCTGTATCAGATTTATTACCTGAAGTTGGTAGTAATGAGTATCCAAGAGCAGATAAAGGTGCTGCTTGGATGGTTCTAAGTAATTTATATATGAATGCTGAAGTGTATACAGGAACTCCTAGATATTCTGATGCTATTACCTACTTAACAAAGGTAAACACTGCAGGTTATATGCTACATGATGATTATGAAGAATTATTCATTGCAGACAATAATAGCAATGGAGCTCAAAATGAATTTATTTTCTCTGTAGCGTTTGATGGTATTAATACACAAACCTACGGTGGAACTACGTTCTTAACTCATGCACCAGTTGGTGGATCTATGGATCCTGAAGCTTTTGGAATAAACGGAGGTTGGGCCGGTATTAGAACTACTTCTGCATTGGTGAATAAATTCCAATTAGGATTAGATTCTAGAGATCAATTTTATACAGATGGTCAATCCTTAGAAATTGTAGATGTTAGTTCTTTTACAGATGGATATGCTATTTCAAAATGGAAGAACGTAGATGTAGATGGAGAAGCTGGATCTGATGCTACTGGAAACTTTACAGATAACGATTTCCCAATGTTTCGTTTAGCAGATGCTTATTTGTTATATGCTGAAGCTTACCTAAGAGGTGGTGGAGGTAATGCAGCAGATGCATTAGCTTATGTAAATAAAGTAAGAACCAGAGCTTTTGGTGGAACTTCTCAAAATATTGGTAGTGGTGCATTAACCTTAGACTTTATTTTAGATGAAAGAGCAAGAGAATTACACTGGGAAGCACACAGAAGAACAGACCTTATAAGATTTGGTAAGTTTACCGGAGGATCTTATATCTGGCCTTGGAAAGGAAATGTACCAAACGGTGCTCCAACTCCTAGCTTCAGAAATCTTTTCCCAATTCCAGCTAATGCAATTGCTGGAAACCCAAAACTTCAACAAAACCCAGGTTATTAATTAAGATAAAACTATATAACATGAAATCTATAAAAACTTTATTAGTCCTTTTTAGTGCCATTCTAATTACATCCTGTACAACAGATGATGTTGAGGATCGCCCGGTTATCGAAGCAATAGATGCTCCGGTACTTGTATCTCCTACTAACGGAGCAATTTACAACCTAAGTGTTGAGAATAAATCTAGTCTTGCAGAACGTTTTGTGTGGTCTGGTGCCGATTTCGGTGGAGATGTAGAGATCAATTATGCTATTGAAATT
>CAZWSP010000157.1:0-6263 GCA_964636585.1 uncultured Antarcticibacterium sp. | reverse complement strand
AGGGTGGAAGACCGGGTTCGAACCGGCGACCCTCGGTACCACAAACCGATGCTCTAACCAGCTGAGCTACAACCACCATTTATTCGCGGATGCAAATGTATATTTTTTCTATATTCTCTCAAAGAAAAAAATGAAATTAAATTAGGTCAAAAATGGAATCCACTGCAGGATAGCGCTCTACATTATAACCTTCTGCATATTCTGTTCCAATTAATCGCCCTAAGTCACGTGCTCGATACGTAATACTGTCTAAAAAGTTGTCGCTAGAGATAGGAGTTGCAGGTTCATCGCTATCCTCATCGAAGAATTGACTCTTATACGCTAACACAGATTGAAGCTTCACATCCATATATCCTGTAATATCTACTGCGATATCTGGTGTTAGATTTTTCCATTGAATGTAATGATAAACATGCTTTGGCCTCCAGGCCTCTTGCGCTACTCCATCCACTTCAGTTTCAATTCGGCGTAAACCACTTAAAAAGCACGCATCACTAACCAACTGAGAACCTTTCCCATGATCTATATGTCTATCGTTAACAGCATTACAAAGAATTATCTCTGGTTTATGCTTCCGAATCACTTTTATGATCTCTAATTGATGCTCTTTATTATTGCTGAAAAAACCATCCTGAAATTTAAGATTATGCCTCATATGGATTCCTAAGATCTTAGAAGATGCTGCAGCTTCTTCATCTCGCATCTCTGCAGTTCCACGAGTCCCTAATTCTCCACGAGTAAGATCTAAAACTCCAACTATTTTCCCTCTCGCTACTTCTTTCGCAATGGTACCAGCACAACTTAATTCAATATCATCTGGATGTGCTCCAATTGCTAATAGGTCTAATTTCATAATTTTTTCTTCTGTATTCTTATTTTAAACCGTCATTGCTTTTAATGACTGGATTGCTTGATCAATATCTTCAGTAAGGTCTTCAATTTCCTCTATTCCTATAGAAAATCGCAATAAACCATCTTTAATCCCTTGTTTCTCTCTTTCTTCTGCAGTTAATAATGCGTGTGAAGTTAAAGTTGGAGATAAAATAGTAGATTCTATCCCTGCTAAACTCATAGAAGATTTGATCAATTTTAATTTTTTCTGAAATTTTGACGCGTTTAATCCATCTTTTAATTCAAAAGACAACATTCCGCCAAAACCTTTCATCTGAGATTTTGCTAATTCATGATCCGGGTGAGATTTTAAGCCAGGATAATAAACTTGAGCCACATCTTCATGCTTTTCTAGAAATTTAGCCATTTTCTTAGCGTTCTTATTCTGCGCTTT
The DNA here is from genome assembly GCA_964636585.1 of uncultured Antarcticibacterium sp. Lineage (GTDB taxonomy): Bacteria > Bacteroidota > Bacteroidia > Flavobacteriales > Flavobacteriaceae > Gillisia. Next base: position 4,978 of record CAZWSP010000157.1, on the reverse strand, counting down.
TACTCGTAATCCCATGGTTTTGATACTTCTTTCTAAAAGCCAAACTGTGTAATCACTTAAATTACCTCCAAGGTTTTTAGCCAGTTGAAAAATGGTATCCATATGAGCTTCAGAAGCCACAACCGCTCCTGCCAAGATATCACTATGACCACCCATATATTTAGTAGCCGAATGTATTACGATATCAATTCCAAAATCTATAGGATTTTGATTTACCGGCGAAGCAAACGTATTATCTATCATACTAACTAACCCATGTTTCCTAGCTATTTTTGCAACAGCAGCTATATCTGTGATAGTTAATAAAGGATTAGACGGAGTTTCAATGTAAAGCACTTTTGTGTTTTCTTTTATTTCAGCTTCAAAGCTTTCCGGTTGAAGATTCTTAGTAAAGGAATAGGATATTCCAAAACGCTCAAATTCTTCTACCACTAAATTGCTAGTCCCACCATAAAGCGTTTTTTGCAAAACTACATGGTCACCACTTTTAAGAAATGCCATAAAAGAGGTGCTCACAGCTGCCATTCCGCTTCCAAAGATCAATGCGGCATATCCATGTTCTAAGGCTGCAATTTTTTTAGCTAAAGCAACCTGATTAGGTGTATTAAAATAACGAGGATATCGTTTAACCTCAACATCTTCAAATGCATATGATGTAGACATGTATAATGGAGAAATTGCCCCTTTAAATTGGGTGTCTTTTAATTCTCCTGCATGAATACAAACTGTATTTATTCCTTTCGGTTTATTTTCCATAGTAATAAGGGTATAGCTTCAGTAATTTTTGCTCTAAGGTAAAAAGAATTTATCTAAACTCTTTTCAACTAAAAGCCAATATGTATAATCTTGATTGTATTTCAGAAAATACTAACCTGTGTTAATAATATGAGTTAAACTTTGGCTAAAGTGATTAGTAAACTTGAGGTACGAAGCACTAAGTCGTATCTTCGAGACCTTAAAAATTTAATGAAAAAGAAGAATATGAGCGAAGTAAAAGCATATGCGGCATCCTCTAAGACCGCTGAATTAGAACCATTAAAAATTGAAAGAAGAGATATTACTACTGAAGACGTAGAAATAGATATTCTCTACTGTGGAGTTTGCCACAGTGATATACATACTGTAAAAAACGATTGGAAAAATTCTCAATATCCAGTAGTTCCAGGGCATGAAATAATTGGTCGTGTAACTAAGGTAGGAGCAAATGTTTCCAACTTTAAAGAAGGTGATCTTGTAGGAGTTGGTTGTATGGTAGATTCTTGTCAAGAATGCCAATCTTGTAAAGAAGACTTAGAACAATACTGTGAAAACGGAGCAACTTATACTTACAATAGCAAAGACAAACACTTAGGCGGACATACTTTTGGAGGTTATTCTGAAAAGGTTGTGGTAGATAAGAAGTTTGTACTAAACATTCCTGAAAATTTAGATATAGAAGCAGTAGCTCCTTTATTATGTGCAGGAATCACCACTTTTTCTCCATTAAATCACTGGAATGTGAAAAAAGGTGATAAAGTTGGAGTTATTGGACTTGGTGGATTGGGACACATGGGAATTAAATTTGCTCACGCAATGGGTGCTCATGTTGTAATGATAACAACATCTCCAGGAAAAAGCGAAGATGCTAAAAAACTGGGTGCAGATGAAGTGTTGATCTCGAAAGATGATGAACAAATGAAAGCTCACGCAAATTCATTCGATTTCTTATTGAACACTGTTCCTGTTGGACATGATGTAAATCCATATGTTGGATTATTAAAGAGAGATGCAACTATGGTATTGGTAGGAGCTATAGAACCTTTAGATCCTATTCACGGGGGTGGACTTATTGCAAGTAGAAAAAGTATTGCAGGTTCATTAATTGGTGGGATTAAAGAAACTCAAGAAATGTTAGATTTTTGCGGAAAGCATAACATTGTTTCTGACGTAGAGATGATCGATATTCAGAACATTAATGAAGCTTATGAGAGAGTTCAAAATTCTGATGTAAAATATAGATTTGTGATCGATATGAAATCACTTAAGAATAGCTAAAAGCTGTTTATGATAATTTAAATGAGGTTAGCCATTGGTTAACCTCATTTTTTATTTTAAATAATTATAGATTTATACACACTTTATAAATTGTTGCGTAATCCTGAATGTATTATAAGATATCAAAGCAGAAGATTGATTATTAATTTAAAACTATAAACATGAGCATATTTTCATCCTTATTAGGAAATGCCGGGAGTTTAGATCCGGAAAAACTTCAAAAAGACTATTCAAAATTATTGATCCCTTCAGAAAAAATTGAGGCTGGATTCAAACTTATTAGAGACACTTTCATTTTTACCAACAAAAGATTGATCCTTGTAGATGTTCAAGGAATTACTGGTAAAAAGGTAGAATATTTCTCTGTAAGCTATAGAAGCATATCTCGCTTTAGCTTAGAAACTGCAGGAAGTTTTGATCTGGATGCCGAACTTAAGATCTGGATCTCCGGAGAACAGCAACCTTCCATTTGCAAAAAATTCAATAAAAGTGTAGATATCTACGAGGTGCAAAAGATCCTTGCTCAATTTACCTTGTAGAAAATTTACTTATAAGATAGGTTTCAGATAAAAACCAAAAAGGCTTTTTTATCTTTACACTATGAATTTACTTTTTACAAATATCAAGGAGCTTTTACAAGTTAGAGAAACTTCGGTTTTAAAACTTTCAGGAGAAGAAATGCGCATTTTGCCTACCATTAAAAATGCATGGCTATTTATTGAAGATGATAAAATTGAAGATTTTGGTAGTATGGATTCACTTCCGGAGCTTTCCCAAGATAAAACGATCGACCTTACCGGAAAAATAGTATTACCAACCTGGTGCGATTCTCACACTCACATTGTGTACGCAGGAAATCGGGAGCAAGAATTCAGTCAGCGAATTAGCGGACTTTCTTATGAAGAGATTGCCAAAAAAGGTGGTGGAATCTTGAATTCAGCCAAAACTTTACAAGAAACTTCAGAAGAAGAAATTTATAATCAATCTGCCAAAAGATTAGAGGAAGTAATGCAATTGGGAACCGGTGCCGTAGAAATTAAATCTGGTTACGGACTCACGAAAGACGCAGAGCTCAAAATGCTTCGCGTGATTAAGAAGCTCAAGGAAAATTATGATTTGCCAATAAAGTCGACTTTTCTAGGAGCTCATGCCCTACCCTTGGAATACAAGAACAAGCAAGAAGCATATATAGATCATGTAATAGAAGAAATTCTTCCAGCAGTTGCTGCTGAAGGACTTGCTGAATATATCGACATTTTTTGCGAACAAGGATATTTTACTATAGAAGACACCAACAAATTATTAAAAGCAGCGGCTAAATATAACTTGCGTCCAAAAATTCACGTAAATCAGTTCAACGCCTTTGGTGGCGTGCAAGCAGGAATTGAGAATAACGCACTAAGTGTAGACCATTTGGAAGAAATGAGGGCAGAAGATATAGCATCTTTAAAAGGATCTAATACTATGCCCGTGGCCCTACCCGGATGTTCCTTGTTCTTAAGCATTCCCTACACGCCGGCAAGAAAGATGATAGATTCAGGATTGCCTTTAGCACTTGCAACAGATTTTAATCCGGGAAGTGCTCCCAGCGGAAATATGAATTTGGTGGTTTCTCTGGCCTGTGTAAAAATGAAGATGACACCGGAAGAAGCTATAAATGCAGCAACCATCAATGGAGCTTACGCTATGGACCTGTCTGAAAAAGTTGGAAGCATTACCAAAGGAAAACTAGCAAATTTAATAATCACAAAGCCTATACCTTCTTACACCTATCTACCGTATTCCTTTGGAAGCAATTCTATTGAGTCGGTTTATCTGAACGGAAAAAAAATATAATTATGGAAGGATTTAAATTATACACCGAAAAAAGCATTTCGAAGTATCTGAAAACTAGAGATGGAGAAACCAAATTTGGTGAGAAGATCACCTTTCTTCAGAATTTTGAAGAATTGGAATCCTCTAAAGCCAAATATGTGCTTTTTGGTATTCCTGAAGATATTGGAGTTCGAGCAAATTTGGGAAGATCTGGTGCTTCTAAAGCATGGGAAACTTGCTTAAACTCTTTGCTGAACATACAAGCAAATCAATATACCAAACCCGAAAAAGTGATCCTTTTAGGAGAAGTGAATTGCACTGAAGCAATGGAAAAAGCGCAGAATATAGATGATCAAGATCCTAATTATCTTCAGAAATTGGGAGAATTGGTTTCTAAAATAGATGCTGTAACTAGTGCAGTAGTGAAAAGCATAGTTTCGGCTGGAAAGATCCCAATTGTAATTGGCGGCGGACATAATAATGCCTACGGGAATATTAAAGGAACATCTGAGGCTTTAAAAAAGCCTATTAGTGTATTAAATATAGATGCACATACAGATCTTCGGAAAACTGATACAAGACATAGCGGTAACGGATTTAGCTTTGCCAGGAAAGATAAATATCTAGCTAAATACAGGATCTTCGGATTGCATCAGAATTACACACCGCAGTATATTTTTGAAGATATGCAACATTCGGCTAATGATGGATATAGACTTTTTGAGCATTTACTTTTAATGCCTTCAGAGAAAATTGTTAAGGCTTTTCGTGAGGAATTAGAATTTGTATCTCATGATAATTTTGGATTGGAACTGGATTGTGATGCCATAAAAGGATTCCCAAGCAGCGCTCAAACTCCAAGTGGATTTGCCATAAATATGATCAGGAATTTTATTAGAATAGCTTCAGAAGAAGAACATATTAAATATTTGCATATTTGCGAAGCTACGTCAAACGAAACTTCAGAAGCAAAAGTGGGGAAAGCTTTAAGTTATTTTATAACAGATTTTATACGCTAGGTTCATGGAAATAATTTCATACACTCCAGAATATGCTTCAGAATTTAAAAGTTTGAACATTGCCTGGCTAGAAAAATACTTTTGGGTAGAACCGCATGACGAAGAAGTTT
>CAZWSP010000156.1:0-6275 GCA_964636585.1 uncultured Antarcticibacterium sp. | reverse complement strand
AACGAACCTGAAATTCTTCACCTGGAATCAGGTAAAATTCTGGCTAAATTTTCTGTAGCCACCAACGAATCTTATAAAAATGCCAATGGTGAAAAAATCACAGACACCCAATGGCATAATGTGGTTGCTTGGGGAAAAACTGCTGAATTGGTAGAAAACTATGTCCCAAAAGGAAAAGAAGTAGGGATAGAAGGAAAGTTAACTTCCCGAAGCTATGAAGACAAAGAAGGAGTAAAAAGATATGTAACAGAGATCGTTTGTAGTGAGTTGCTTCTATTAGGAAAATAGCTTCAGATCGATCGATAAATGAGTATTCTATATTTAAAAAGCGCCCAAAGGTTGAAACTTTCGGGCGCTTTTTTTATGTGTTATATTTCAATTTAAAAATTATAGCGCATTGTCTATGATCTCTTGTACCACTTCAGGGTTCAATAATGTACTCGTATCACCTAAACTATCTGTTTCTTTACAAGCTATTTTTCTTAAGATCCTTCTCATAATCTTGCCCGATCTTGTTTTTGGAAGACCTTCAGTAAATTGAATTTTATCCAATTTTGCAATGGGCCCAATATGCTCGGTAATGATCTGGTTGATCTCTTTTCTTAAATTTTCATGCAATCTGGACTCTCCGGTTTCCTTCAGAATAACATAGCCATAAAGCGCATTTCCTTTTACATCATGTGGAAATCCAACAATAGCAGATTCTGCCACTGCAGGATGTTCATTTATAGCATCTTCTATTGGTGCTGTTCCCAAATTATGTCCAGAAACAATGATCACATCATCTACTCTTCCGGTTATTCTATAGTAACCTACGGCATCTCTTAAAGCACCGTCTCCTGTAAAATATTTATTTTCGAACGCAGAGAAATAGGTCTCTTTATATCTTTTATGATCTCCCCAGATAGTTCTAGCCATTCCCGGCCATGGAAACTTAATACATAAACGTCCATCTACCTGATTCCCTGTGATCTCTTTTCCTTGTTCATTCATTAAAGCTGGCTGAATTCCCGGCAAAGGCAACGTAGCATACGTTGGAATTGTTGGTGTGCAGTATGGAATTGGTGAGATCATGATCCCACCGGTTTCTGTTTGCCACCAAGTATCTACGATAGGGCTTTTCTTTTTCCCCACATTGTCATTATACCAGTGCCAAGCTTCTTCATTAATTGGCTCTCCAACCGTTCCTAAAACTTTTAGAGAAGAAAGGTCATGATTTTCAACATAATCTAATTTTTCCTTAGCCAAGGCTCGAATTGCTGTTGGCGCTGTGTAGAACTGGTTCACTTTATGCTTTTCTATGATTTCCCAGAAACGTCCGAAATCCGGATGATTTGGCACCCCTTCAAACATCACTGTTGTAGCTCCGTTTGCTAAAGGTCCGTAAACTATATAACTATGACCTGTGATCCAACCAATATCTGCCGTACACCAATACACATCTCCTTCTTCATACTGAAATACATTTTTAAAGGTATATGCGCTATATACCATATATCCCGCAGTAGAATGCATCATCCCCTTTGGTTTTCCAGTAGATCCAGAAGTGTATAATATAAAAAGTGGATCCTCAGCATCCATTATTTCAATTGGACATTCTGTTTCTGCTTTATCTAAAAGCGGCTGCAACCAATGATCTCTACCTTCTTTCATTTTAATTTCAGCTTCAGTTCTCTTTACCACCAAAACAGATTTAATAGTAGGAGTGTTTTCTAAAGCTTCATCTACAATCCCTTTTAGATCTATTTTTTTAGTTCCGCGGAAAGAGCCATCAGAAGTGATCACCATATTGCATTCACAATCGTTTATTCTTGTTGAAAGTGCTGTTGCAGAAAATCCTGCAAACACAACAGAATGTACAGCTCCAATTCGGGCGCAGGCTAAAACTGAAATCGCTAACTCGGGGATCATTGGTAAATAGATACAAACCCGATCTCCCTTTTTAATTCCCTGATCTTTTAACACATTGGCAAAAGCACAAACTTTGTCGTGCAATTGCTTGTAGGTGATATGCTGCGCTTCTTCTTTTGGATCGTTCGGCTCAAAGATGATAGCAGTCTTATCTGCATGAGTTCTAAGATGCCTGTCGATACAATTTTCGGTAATGTTTAACTGTGCCCCTTCAAACCATTTTACTTCAGGTTTAGAAAAATCCCATTCCAGCACATTATTCCATCGCTTTCTCCAAACGAAGTGTTCTTCAGCGATCTCTGCCCAGAAATTTTCAGGGTCCCGAACAGATTTTCTATATACTTGGTAATATTCCTCTAAATTCTTAATGTGATAACTGCTCATACGTACTTCCAAATTTTAATCTGCTCTAAGATATAGAATTTAAAAGAGTAAGAATAATGAGAACAGTAATTATAAGAGGATCGGCTTATTTATTTAGAGAAGATTGTTAATTGTAAAGCAGGCGAAATTTAAAAATAGATCTTCTGAGCTAATCGAAAGGTATTTGCGTGAGCTTCCAAAATGATTTTAATATCAGGAGAATAGCCACCACCCATACTCACCTGAACCGGAATCTTTAGATTATGACAGGTTTGAAGCACAAACCGATCTCTTTCCTTGCAGCCATTTAAGGTACAACCCAGTTTCCCGAGTTTATCTGTAGAAAGTATATCTACCCCACTTAAATAAAAAATGAATTCTGGATTTACTTCTGAAATTAGTTCGGGAAGAGTTTGCTTTAAGGTCTCGAGATATTCCTGATCCCCGGTATTATCTGCCAAGGCAATATCAAGATCTGAAGTTTCTTTCTTGAAAGGATAATTGTTCTTCCCATGCATAGAAAAGGTAAAAACTGAAGCATCTTCCTGAAAGATCTCTGCCGTTCCATTTCCTTGATGCACATCCAGATCTACGATCAATATCTTTTTTATTCCTTTTTCCTTCTGAAGGTATCTCGACGCAATCGCTTGATCATTCAATAAACAAAATGCTTCTCCATGATCTGTATAGGCATGATGAGTGCCTCCGGCAATACTCATCGCAATTCCATTTTCTAAAGCAAACTCGCAGCCTTTCATTGTGCCCTCTGCAATTATCAGTTCTCTTTGTATAAGGTCTTTAGAAAGCGGAAAACCTATTTTTCTGGCAGCCCGACTTTCTATAGTTAGTTCTTGTAAATTCCTAACATATTCCTCATCATGAATCGCTAAAATATGTGATATCTCGGGCAAGTCAGGCTCGAAAAAATTCTCTTTCGCACACGTCCCTTCGTGAAGCAATTGCTTAGGCAGCAGATCATACTTTTCCATCGGGAACCGATGGCCATTCGGCAAGGGATGTCTGTAAATAGGATGAAACGCTATTTTGAGCATAAGCCAAAAATACAAATCTTCTTATTCTGCAGAGATGGTTTCTTCATTATAAATTAATTCTCCTTTTGAAGTAAATCCTTCGATAATAATAAGAAAATCGACCTCTGGCTGGGCAATCTCGAAAGTGATGTTTTTGGATCCAATAGAGGAGAGATTAGATTTCCAATCTATAACTCCGTATTGCTGAAAAAATTCGTCTGTAGTGTTTTGGTACTTAGGAATATAAAATTTCTTGTTCAGGGCGTATGCAAGAGGGAAATCAAATTTTTGAATTCTAGTAATGTAATCTTGATTTGCATTGGAGTTGGTGTAATCTGTATAAATTTTAACGCTTCCATTGGATCCAATGAAACCACTTCCCATTCCTGTTCTATTAATTTCAATATAATCTACATTAGCTAAAGGATACTGGTACAAACGAGCGGTATCATAAATAACAGGCATATCATCAATAAATATTCGGGCTTCTCCACCCATAGATGTGGTTGCTGAAAATTCTGTTGGAGATTCAAATACCCTAAAACCATTACCTGCCAAATAATTCGCCAAGGTGTTAAACATAATTCTTTCAGAGTCTTCCAGAACATCAACTCTTCCCCAGCTATGATTATTCAATTCTCTTTCTCTTATAGTTTTTTTGTCCACTTTTGCCTCGAGCAAAACTTCATCCAACTGCTCGAAACCTTCTCCAAATTTGTTGAAGTTAAAAAAGTAAGGATCTGTTATTACCGAAGAAAAAGTGTTTTTATTGGTTAATCTAATTGTTTTTGGATTGAAATCTATTATATGATTTGGAAAAAATTGAATTGATAATCCTGCAGGAATAAGTCCTCCATTCTTTTTAACTCGGGAAAGAAAAAGACTTTCCCCTTCAACTGGTTTAATACCTTCGAAAATAAAAGAATCTTTCCCCTCTGGGATTTGAATAAAAGTTGGCTCGTTGGTCGAGGAAGCATGAATCAAAAACTGCTCATCTTTTTCTTTTCTGTAATTAATCTTTGCCTGTAGATCTACATATCTTTCAAAATTGAATAGAAACTCGTCTGGTCTGTTAAAAATTTTCCTCCAGTCATAACTGCTCCAGCCTTGGGTTAAAAGCAGGTTATCTAACGCTATTTTCTTTTCAGTATCAATATCCTTAAAATACCATGCAGCATTCTCTATGCTCCCATTTACATAAGGTTGCAAAAGAATGTAAGAAGCAATATTGTGATTTCTATTGTTGGCAAGAGTATTTTTTGGTAAGATGGAAACACTCATAAAAGTAGAGTCGGCAAACTTGTTTGTAGGAAGTGTTATTTGAAGCGTATCGTTTCTCTCTTTTAACACAGCATTACCAAGTTCAGCAATCGGTAAATTTTCGTAATTGAAAAACAAACGTTCAGCTACAGGCTTTTTATCCTTATCAAAAAGGGTGAAAATATTGATACCTGGTTTTAGATCTTGGTAAGAAAAAGGAATAACTATATCCTGCGCCCCTTGAAAATTGACTTCATAAGTAATTGCTCCGTAACTGCTCTGAACGGTAAAAACATAGGGTGTATTACCTATAGCATCCATAGTTTCCAAATTAGTGATAAGAGAAACTTCAACATTCTCTTCATTAATTTTTGTGTTGATCAAAATTCCTTGGTTTTCAATTGGCGTGGAAATTTTTTCTGTAAAAGTTTTTCCTTTAAAATCAATATAGGCTTTATAAGTTTCAGATATATTAGGAACAAAAGTGATTTTACCAATTCCAACTTCATTTAATCTGGTGTTTCCTACAAGTTTATTATTACTGGTGAGGATCCTAACGCTTGCATTAGCCAAACCATAACCTTGATCGTCTTTTATCACTATTCCCAGATTATTAAGGCGATCTTTAATAAGATGCCCGCTCTCTGGTAAAAACTGAGCATCAATAGAATTGAAACCTTGAACTGTGGCAACATTACTAAGGTTAGACTTTAAAACCTGAATTTCTTCTTGAAAGAAATATTGCTGGTCGAAGTTTCGCATCCAATTGGTAAATGCGCTAATAGAATAGGTGCCTGAGGTAAATGTAGAATCGATATCAAAAGTACTTGCACCAGTACCATTTTCTATGAAAAGCATTTTTTCTTTAATCACCACATTGGCAGAATCCTTTATCTGAACATATAAATTTGTGGTCTTATCTGAAGGTTTAAAACCATTAGGATTTAGCACGTAAGCCGAAAAGCCTAATTGCTCTCCCTGTAATAGCAAGGATTTATTGAGATGTAAATAGGCAATTTCCTTTTGTATGGAATGAAAATCTAATAACTCATCAAGGATATATTTTTGATTTTCCTGTGCAGATAAACTTTGAAAGAGACTAAAAAACACAATGAATAGTACTGAAAACCGGTATTTTATATTCATATAGGAAAATTTTAAGTTAAATTTAGAGATTTTGATAGCACAAAAACCTAGCCAGATTTAAACAATTAAATCTAAGCTAAAGTCTTCGTAAATCAAAATCGAAAATTTAACTAATAACAGTTCCGTTCTTCACTCCTTCTTCATCTGGATTTAAAAACACAAGTTTTCCTTCAGCATTCTCGGTCATCAAGATCATTCCCTGGCTTTCAACGCCTCTTAATTTACGTGGAGCGAGATTCACCAAAACAGTTACTTTTTTACCAATAATATCTTCGGCATTAAAGCTTTTTGCAATTCCGGAAACAATAGTTCTCACATCAATTCCGGTATCTACTTTTAATACCAACAACTTATCTGCTTTTGGCATTTTTGAAGCTTCTACAATCGTTCCTACGCGTAGGTCCATCTTAGTAAAATCTTCGAAGGTAGATTCATCTTTTTGTGGTTCTGCTTTTTTATTATCGGCTTCGTTTGCTGCTTTTGTTGCTTCCAATTTATCTAATTGTTGCTGAATTTGTTCGTCTTCAATTTTACTGAAAAGCAATTCTGCTTTCCCAATAGTAT
>CAZWSP010000155.1:0-6567 GCA_964636585.1 uncultured Antarcticibacterium sp. | reverse complement strand
AACAGACAATATAGGATACTTACTTCCACTACTTGTCCTTAACCGTGCACGTTGTAAGAAATGCTGCCGATTCTAAGAAAAATTTAACTTAGATTTAAAACTTGATTTTTTTAATATCAATTCAACTCTTACTCTGCTGACTTTTATAAAAATTGAAAATTTAATTGACCTTATAGATTTAAGATCAATCCGTTTTCATAATAATTACTAAACTCAATCTTTATTCTCTACGTGCTGACTCAAAAACTGTAGTATAATTGAAACTTATATTGAACAGTTTAGTTTGAAGATCAATTTCGTTTTATGATATTGAAAAATGAATAAAAATCACTCTGCTGATTTTTATGAAAAATCGATTTTCAATTGATATTTTTAGTGTCAGATCAATTCGAGTAGAAAGCAACACTGAGCGGAGAATTTCTAATCTGAACCGATTTAAAATATGAATTTTAGTTAAATGACCTTACTCAGACGGGGCAGCACTTCATACAACATCGGTTAACCTGCAAAAAGCTAACATTCAGTAAAAAGTATTATTTTAGTCCTTAAGCAAGAAAAAGTACAACCGACTTTATCGCATATATAAACCCGCTTCTTGCGTTAACCAAGACCGTTGTAGCACATTTTTAAGAAAAATACAAATATGACATATTACTCAGTAACTTACGATTTAAATTGTAGAAATTGCAAAAGGGATAGAGATCCTGGAATGTACATGATAAATACAGATAATGATTTATCAAACATTTCGAGAAATGAACTAATTCAACAAATGTCTAATTTTGAAGATATTGAATGTGAATATTGCAACAACAATAAGTGGTCTGTTTATAATTTAGAATTGGATGGTGTGGAATTGACAGAAACTCAAAATGAATTGTCATCTCTTATATCGCAACCATTAAAAATCAAGTTAGAAAAAGCCTTCGAGGATTTAAAAAATGATATTATAAATCCATTAATAATTGCTGAAATGGATAATCTATTTGATAATTCAAAACTATATTTAATTGCTAAAAATCCCGATGAAGATACATATTATTGTATAGTGGATAAATCTAATCTTCCAAAAAAGATTGCTGGAATGCCTTATGGGAATATGACCGAAATTATGAAGACAGCAAAGGAGATAACTCCATTTAGAGCAAAAGCATTTATTGATAATAATTTAATAATAAATGATAATTGATAATAAAAAAAATATCACAAAACTATTATGAAATAGAAGTAATAGTTCGAGAAATAATATTTGGAAATACTACAATTGACCGCTTTATTGGATGGGATGAAGTCGAAGCTACAACATTAAAATTAAGATGTGAAGATTGTACAGTAATGGTTTTTAAATCAGATATTAAATATTTTAAAAACATTGAAAATGGATTTAGATTTAAAGCTTTAGTGTCAGTATGGAAAGAAAATATTTACACATTTAAAAAATTTCTAGAGTAAAAAACGTGCTACAACATCGTTTAACAGCAAATAGCGGGCATAGTGGTGAAAAGTGTTATTTTAGAGACCAAGTAAAAAACAACAAAGCCGACAAGTTTGCGTCTCTACTCCACGCCACTTGCGTTAAACAAGACCGTTGTGCGCAAGCATCAAAAAAAGATTGCTAAAAGATGAATTATAAATTCTTAATACTGCTCACTCTATTTTTTGGGATTAACAGCTATGCTCAGAATAATAAATCTGACATTTACGATTCATTTATAGAAAATGAAAACTTTAAAGTCCAGATGAAATTATCAGACAATAAACACATAATAAAATATTCTCGTAAAATTGATTCTTTAAATTTCCACATAGAAGTAAAACCAAGTTTGAAGAAAATTTTTGACTCAGTATCTCATTTAAATAAAAATAAAAAAGTCTTTATGAGAATAAGCCGAGTGGAAAATACTTTATATCAAATAGAACAAATGAATTTCTTGAATGCGGATGGAAGGAATATTTCTCTTCACAAGAATTCAGATCAACAGTTTAATATAGATTTGTCGGATTATAAAATAAGAGTGATAGACTGCAAGAATTGTAAAAAAGATATTTCCTTTCAAATTTATGAGTCAGAAAATCCTAAAAAATAATAACCCAGGAAAATGCCAGCGCACAACAACGCATATTCGCAATTGTGGTCATTTAAGTAAAAGAAAAAATTATAGTAACCAGGAATTAAAAAACTAAATCGGACAAATCCGTATATTCACTACCACAACTGACGAATATACGAGACCGTTGGCTGTAATTTTTTAGAATACTTTAAATGAAAAGATACCTCTGGATTAGCAATATTATTTTGTTTTCTATTTTAATTTTAATAGCATTAAAATATAAATTTCCCCAAAAAATTTATGATAAGATATTCAATCAAGAAACTCAAAATAATCTCCCATTAAAACGGTCTAATTTAGTGGAGAATTTGAATTGTGTATATGATTTAAAATATTTTGATTTTCACTATAAACCTGAAACGGATACTCCTAATATCATAATGTTTGGAAATTCATTAATACGACATGCTGACTGGAATAAATTGTTGAGTAGAAATGATGTATTGAATAGAGGTATTTCTGGAGATAACTTGCCTTGTATGTGTCAACGACTAAAATATTTAAAGGATAAGAAAGCTAAAATTTGGTTTATAGAAGGTGGAATAAATGATTTACCACAAAGGAATACATTGATACTATTTGAAAAATATAAAGAGATTGTTGAATTTGTGAAAAATGAACATTCAATACCGGTAATAAACATGGTATTATATATATCTCCCAAGGCAGGAGAAAAATTTCCTTCTCGAATAAATTACAGTCAAATCAATGACTCTATTTTTAAACTGAATAATTATCTTAAAGAATATTCTATAAATAACGATATTAAATTTATTGATCTAAATAAAGAAATTTCGAGTGAAAATAAGATTTTAAAAAGTGAATTTACAACTGACGGAGTTCATTTGACCCAAGATGCTTATGATAAATGGGCTATGGAGATTAATGAAGTAATAAAAAATACAACAAAAAAACTTCAGCCAACATCGGTTAAGCGCAAATAGCGGGCATTCTGGTGAAAAGTGCTATTTTAGAGACCAAGAAACAAACAACAAAGCCGACAAGAAAGCGTCCCTACTCCACGCAACTTGCCTTAACCAAGACCGTTGCAAAAAATTGCGAATTAAGGTCGAACTATAAAACAAAAAAAGCCACCTTATAAAAGTGGCTTCTTAACTATAAAAAGATATTTCGTTATTCCTTAGAGTGGGTTGCGAAGGAGTATTGGACTCCGAATACACCAGTCAATTTATTTTTCATTTGAATGCCATTTACATCCTGATAAACAGGAAGTTTTACTTCAGCACCAAATCTTAAATTCTTTAATGAACCTGAAAAAATATAAATATTACTTCCAAATCCGATATCAAGTTGACTTCTACCCGAATTCTCCGTATTAAATAACGGCATCATCATAGGGTTCATTCTTTGATCTGATCCTTGAATTTTTCCCAAATTGGAATAATTTAAACTAGTTGAAAGACTCAACAATTTAGAAACCTTTACTGCTCCCCAAGCAACCGCATCAAATCGATTTCCGAGAGAATAATTTTCGTCATTCTCACCTATCCTGAACTTATATTTAGGTTGAAAGCCCCAGGACAGAACATCGGATTGGCCTAAATAAGTAAATCCAAAAAACGGATCAAAAGTACCACTTCCTAATTGCATTGGATAAGCTAGAATAGCATTCTCCATTGTAGGTGTAATATCTTTCTCAGAAATACTTCCAACGGGTAATGAAATACCAAGATTACCGTGAACAGATTGCCTATTTGCATTTACAATTTTTATCAAACCTGAAAGAGAGATATCGCCAAATCCAGAAGATTCTGTTGTAAAATTTGAACCCATTTTTGTGTTTAAATCCATTTCATTCGAAATGTAATTAGCCATTGCCATTAAAGTTAGGTGATCGGAAACAGCATACATTCCACCTAACATATGCATATTCATCTGCATTTTCTGAGGTGAGGCCATATAATTGGCAAAAACTGCATCGTCCTCGATTTCATCAGAAGATTGTAACACACCTTTCATTGACATTGGCATAAAACGATAAGAGAACATCACTTCACCTTTGTGATGATAATGATCTCCCATTATTGATATTGGTGAATGACCATCTGGCCTTCCTGAACTCCATAAATCTTGTGCTCGTATTGAATTTATACACAAGAAGATTAGTCCCAAAACTGGGATAATTTTTTTCATTTTGAAAAATTTTAAATTAATAATCTATAAAACTGCGGGCACAATTTGAGGGACGTGGAGGAGGAACTTGAGGTTTAAAATCGACACTTTTAAAAGAATTTCTTTTTGAGAAAATTATTCCGCTCAATTTTTCTCTAAAAAAATGTGCTTTAAATTCATTAAAATGTTCAAAATATACAGGAACCGGCCGGAATCGATAGTTGTTTAAAGTATTTTTAGTATTATTAGAAATATTGTTGGTTTGAGAAAGTTCCTTTTTTAGATAACATTTTCCATCACAATGCATTTCCGGTTTATCTTTATTTACGCAAAGTACATTAACAATATAATTGTAATTGAGAAAATAGTCATAAACAGGTAGAACAGGTCTAATTAAACTGATCAAAAAAAGGAAAACAGTAATAATACTAACCCAAAACTTCATTTCACCAAATTTCAATGCAAAGATAAATTTGATTTTAAAGACAACCTAAGCTGATTTAAAATATAATTTTAAAGAATATTTATAGAATCGCAACTTTTAGCAACAACGTATATCGCAAATGGCGGGTTTAATAGAAAAAGTACTAAATTAGTTTCCATAACAAACAAAACTGTAAGCCGACAAATCCGCATCTATAATTCCGCGCCACTTGTCGATATACGAGACCGTTGGCAACAATTATGACTAAAATCCGAACTATGTACAAAATTAGAAGCAAGACGATTTCAATCATAAGACCATTATTTATGGTGCTAACAATATTTGTAGTTGGTTGCAAAGAACAAGAAACTAAAGAAAAACCAAAAGATAATATTGAAAATTATAGTGATTCAATTGATGAGAAATCATCTCAAAATAATTCACCGCTAAACTATAACCAAAATACAGTTTTTCAACAAATACATTCTAACTTGAATGGAATGGTCAGTGAATTTGTTAGAAAAATATATCAAGACAAAAACGGTACTTTTTGGTTCGGTACAAATGGAGATGGAATCATACGTTACAATAATAAATCTCTTGAAGGATTAAATATCAGTGAAGATTTTAATGGTAATGCTGGAGCAGTAAGAGGAATTATTGAAGACAAAATGGCTAATATTTGGTTTGGAACTTCAAGTGGACTTATAAAATATGATGGTAAGAAGTTTGAAATATTTTCAAAGGAAGATGGGTTACCTAGCAAAGAAATATGGGGATTGACAATTGATGAAGAAGGATTGATATGGGTAGGTACAACTGAAGGGATTTCTCAATTTGACGGTAAAAACTTCACAAACTTTTCTTTACCAAAAACTTTAATAAAAGACTCTAAACCAATGCTATCAGATAAATTAGTTTTCAAATTTTTGGAAGATCAAAATGGAACTATGTGGTTTGTCACAGATGGCAATGGAATTTATAAATACAAGGATAATAATTTTACACAATTAACAAGAAGCAATGGTCTAACAGACAATAATGTTGCCGATGTTTTTGAAGATAGTAAGGGAAACATATGGATTGGGACTTTTAATGGTGGCGTAAGTAAATATGACGGCAGCACTTTTTCCGATTTCACCAAAGATGGAATTATTGATGGTCCAGAAACCTATAATTTTTGTGAGGACAATAATGGTAATATTTGGTTTTCTGCTGAAAATTATGGGGTATATCGTTATGACGGAGAAGAGTTCACCCAGTTTACAACCAAAGAAGGATTAGCAACAAATACCATTCAAAATATTTTTGAAGATAATAAGGGGCAAATTTGGTTTAGCACTTGGGAAGGAATAAGCCTTTATGATGGAAAAGAAATAACGAATGTTTCTGATAAAGAACCTTGGACAAAGTAAAAATAACTGTTGCCAACATCGTTTAACAGCAAATAGCGGGCAGTCTAGTGAAAAGTGTTATTTTAGAGATTAAGTAACAAACAACAAAACCGACAAGTTCGCGTCCTTACTCCACGCCACTTGCGTTAAACAAGACCGTTGTGGCTAATAACCCGAAAAACAAAATTCCGTAAAGAACTTAATTTATAAATAAACTGATAAGAACCTGTTTTTCGCGATTAGAGCGCTGAATTTATAAAATTGAAAAATTGATTGAAATTGAATTCGGATAATTTTCTCAAAGAGAAGATTTGAGTTCTTATTCTGACTTTTACTCAGGATTGTTAGCTACAAAAAATTGAATGATTTTTAAATTCAAATCGCTGAATTTACTCGGGCGTAAAAAAACCAATTGAAAAAGAGAAATAAAGAACATAATGCTTTAAAAGCAATTCGCTGACTTTTACTCACACGAAGATTTGAGTTTTTATTCTGACTTTTACTC
>CAZWSP010000154.1:0-6658 GCA_964636585.1 uncultured Antarcticibacterium sp. | reverse complement strand
TAGAGCTAAGAACGGTTGGATGGATGTAAATACTGGGATCGCTTCATCTTATATCTTCTCAAGAAAGAAAGGTGATAAAGTAGTTATTTCTGGTCCTTACGGTGAATTTTTTATTAACGAGAGTGAATCAGAAATGCTTTATGTAGGTGGTGGAGCTGGGATGGCACCAATGCGTTCTCACTTATATCATTTGTTCAGAACCTTAAAAACTGGTAGAAAAGTAAGTTATTGGTATGGTGGAAGATCTAAACGAGAATTGTTTTATACAGAACACTTTAGAGCATTAGAACGTGATTACCCTAATTTTAAATTTTACTTAGCTTTATCTGAACCTATGGAAGAAGATAATTGGAAAGTAAAGAAAAGTTTAGAAGATGACGGAGACGGATTTGTAGGATTTATTCACCAAGTAGTGATAGATAATTATCTACAGTACCATGAGAATCCAGAAGATGTCGAGTATTATTTCTGTGGACCACCTTTAATGAACAAGGCCGTAGAAAAAATGACCGAAGATCTTGGAGTTCCTCCAGAAAATGTAAGATTCGATGATTTTGGTGGATAAACTAAAATCTCAATTATAAATTTAAAAGACCGCGCTATTAATAGTCGGTCTTTTTTTATAAAGGGTGTTTAACAATATTCGTATTTTTGATTGCTATGAAGGAACCGCTAACAGAACAAGAGTTACATAACCTTGCAATGAATATTGTAGGGAAAGCTTTAGAGGATGATGGCTTTGAATTTCTTGGAGTGAACAGTCAGTTAAAGCGTAATCCACAGTTCGTTGCCTTAAAGGATAAGAAATTGAATTTTGTAATAGTACGCGCGATCACCTACCCGGATGATCCCAAAGCTTTCGATCCATTTTTTCTGAATGAAATTAAAGAACATGCAGAAAAATTTAATGCAAAAACTTTTTATGCAGGAGTGGGATTAGCAAATTCAGAAGATTTTGAAAAGCCAGTTTTTAAAGATGAAGATTACACCGTTAATTATGATGGATTACATGAAATTTAAACAAGCCTATTTACTTCTGCTTTTAGTTTGTACCCAACTGCTGGTTAGCTGTAGTGGTAGAAACATGCAGCATTCTTTCGAAGGTGAAGCGCTGGGAACTTCTTATCATATTAAATACTACAGTGAAGAAAATATTCCATTTCAAAAAGGACTAGATTCTATTTTAGAGAGCATCAATAATTCTATGAGTACTTATCGAGAGAACTCCGATATTTCAAGAATTAATAATGGAGATTCTAGTATTGTAGTAGATCAAGATTTCAGAAAAGTATTAGAGCAATCTGCTAAAATATATAAGGAAAGTAATGGTTTTTTCGATCCTACTGTGGGCAATTTGGTAAATGCTTATGGCTTTGGTCCAGAATCTAAAAAAGTTAAGCTATCGGCATTTGCAATAGATTCTATGTTGCAGTATGTTGGTTTGAATAAAGTAAAAATTAATTCAGATAATACCATCTCGAAACAAAACTCTAAAATTTATCTAGATTTTAATGCGATCGCAAAAGGGTATACCGTAGATGTGATTGCCGACTATTTGAATTCTTACGGAATAGACGATTATTTAATTGAAGTAGGAGGAGAGCTTGTTGCAAAAGGCATTAATCAAGGTTCTGGTGAAGCTTGGATAGTTGCAATAGACGATCCATTACAAAAAGAAGGAAACCGGGTTTTTGAAGCAACACTTTTTCTAAAAGATAGAGGAATGGCAACTTCTGGAAACTATAGAAAATTCAGATTAGATTCTGCGACAGGTTTGCGATATGTGCATACTATAAACCCAATAACTGGAATGTCTGAAAAAAGTAACTTGTTAAGTGCTTCAGTTTTAGCTAAGAACTGCGCATTAGCAGATGGTTATGCTACGGCGTTTATGGCATTAGGTTTAGAACGATCCCAAGAAATGCTTTCCAGAATAAAAGATGTTGATGTATATTTTATTTATGCTGAAGAAAATAAGGAAGTGAAGGTCTTTAGTACAGCTGGCTTTAAAGAAGTATTACGCCCAGATTAATATTTTTACTTAGTGCAAACCGGGATAATTTCTCCTTGAGCTAATCTAAATTTATCAATTTCTGAAGCAGATAAAGTTTCGGTATAATTTACTTCTTGAACTTTAAACCCGATGCTTCTTAGTTTATCAAAATAATCTCTCCCATACACTCTAACGTGATCATATTGACCAAAGATCGCTGCCCGCTCTTTTCTAGAAGTTATACTGTTGTCTTCAAAAGTAGTTGCTCTATTTAGCTCTTGTGGTATTTGAAGGATTGCTGTACCACCCGGCTTCAATATTCGGTATAATTCCTCCATTGCCTTAGTATCGTCCGGGATATGCTCTAAAACGTGGTTACAAAGTATAAAGTCGAAAGAATTATCTTCGAATGGAAGATTGCAGATATCTGCTTTCACATCTGCAAGGGGAGAATTGAGATCGGTAGTGGTATACTTCAGAGTTTTTATATTTCTGAAGCGTTTGTAGAACGCTTGTTCTGGTGCAAAGTGCAACAGGCTTAACGGCTTCGTGAAAAGTGAAGTTTCATTTTTCAAATAAAGCCATAACAACCTATGTCTTTCTAAAGACAATGTTGATGGGGAAAGCACATTTTCTCTTTGATTCTCATATCCATAAGGCAAGAATTTTTTAAATGACTTGCCATCTATTGGATCTGTATAGGTAGAGCCTTTTAAAGTTAATGCTATAACGGGCCTTATTAAATAACTTGCTCTAATAAGAAGCGGCCGGGGAATTTTATTCAGAAAAAATTTAAAAGCTTTTTGGATCATACTTCGATATCACCCCAATTTTCTCCAGATTTTATTCTGTACAACTGCATTTCTGAAACTCCAAATTGTTTAGCTAAAATTCTAATTCTGGTTTTTCTATTTGGATCGAGTAGTTTTTTCTTCAGAATTACAGCTTGCGCATAACTCAACTTAGAGTAAGATGTTACTTGTCTTAACTTGCGCTTTACTTTATTCTCCTTAACATTAGGATTGCCAAATTGATGTTGGGTCCATTCTTCCTTATTGGTCCAAGCAAGGTTATCTACTTGATTTTCTTGCTTCTTATAATTCTTATGGATCACAAAAAGATCATCCTCTTTCTTTTCTAAAAAGCATTCAGCTATTATTCTATGGAAATAATAATTCTTCTTTTTTCCATCTTTAAGATTAACAACAAAAGAAAGATATCCTGCTGTTCTTCCGCCTTTCAACAATTCACCTTCCGGATTTTTCACAAAACTAATTACTCTTCCGTAATTGGAAATCTTGTAAACAAACCTTTCCTGCCATGACTCATCATGATAGGTTACCCATTGCTCTTGTCTAAAATTCTTAATCATATACTTTAGATCTAAAATTATCTTCTTCAGTGCTTTCTATCCCTAAGGCTTCATAAATATATTTGAAGGTGGAAAGCAATTCTGGTTTACCATCTACTAAGGCAACATCATGTTCAAAGTGCGCACTTGGTTTATTATCTGCGGTTAAAATGGTCCAACCGTCTTTTAACTGATTGATGTTCTTAGTTCCCATGTTTATCATAGGTTCTATAGCAACCACCATTCCTTCTATAAATTTTTTCCCTCTTCCGCGTTTACCGTAATTAGGCATTTCTGGATCTTCATGCATGGTTTTTCCCAATCCATGTCCAACCAATTCTCTCACCACGCCATATCCGTGATCTTCACAATATTTCTGAATTGCATATCCAACATCGCCTACGCGATTTCCTAATTTAAATTGCTCCATTCCCACATAAAGTGACTCTTTTGTTACCTGTAGTAATTTTTGAGTTTCTTCTGAAATTTCACCAATTGCAAAGGTATACGCATGATCGCCATAAAATCCATTTTTTAAAGCACCACAATCTATGGAAATAATGTCACCTTCATTAAGAGGAGTATCATTGGGAATACCATGCACAACTTGCGCATTGGGGCTCATACATAATGAGTTAGGAAAATCATACAATCCTAAAAATGCAGGAATTGCATCTTGCTCTCTAATATACTCCTCGGCAAGTTTATCTAGTTTTAAGGTTGTAATTCCTGGTTTTATTTCTGAAGCTAACATTCCCAAAGTTCTGGAAACTACCAAGGCACTTTCCCTCATTAGTTCAATTTCTTCTCTGGATTTAGATATAATCATAATTTCGATTTAATGTAACGTAGTACGCTTTTCCCCAGTTTAGGCGATTTCTTTTTATTGGTAAATCTGGCTTTTTCGGGACTTGAGGATAATTCATGATAAATTTCTCCCCAACCACGAAGACCTCCAATGTTTCGATCGTCTATAAAAATATCTGCCTGAATTTTTCTACTCAGGGAGTCATCATATATTTCTTCGGGGTAACTTTTATTTACGGCGTAAAATTTTATTCCTTTTTGTTCACAAAACTGAACTGCTTCTTGTAATTCTCTACCGCTTCTATACGTCCAGAGAATTAATAAATGGCCATCCCTTTGCAGATGCTGCAAGGTTTCAATAGCAAAAAGGATAGGTTTACCAATCTTAGGATACCTATTTTCTACTATTGTTCCATCAAAATCTACAGCGATCGTTTTGGGATTAGACATGCTGCAAATTTACTAAGAAATATGCGTTTATAAAATTCACAATACGTAGGGGTATTATTTGTTAATTCTAATTGGAATATGAATCCTTATAGGCTGCTCCAGAAACTATTTTAGCAAAATCTTCTTCTATAGTTTCTCTAGGAGTTTCTACAAAACGATTTACTTCTTTCCCATCTTTTAAAAAGATAATGGTTGGAACTCTATTTAAATTATATTCTTTCTCAATATTGTCTGTAGTGGTTTTTTGTCTGTTCACTCCGTAAAATGTAAGTTTAGACATATCATAACCAGCTTCATCTAAAATTTTAAAAACCTTTGGAGTTTCTCTTTTGCTATCTGGACACCAAGTTCCCATGAATGCAACTATTTCAAAATCTGAAATATTCTCTTTTATAGTATTCATAGCTTCTTCTGATGGAGTATAAGAACTATATCCTGAGTTAAACCAGGAAGCAAATGCTTCTTGTTCCAGATCTGCCTTATCAAATTCTCCAACTAACATTCCTTGTTGCATATTTGAATTTGTTTTAGTTTCAACTTCTGTAGTATTAGTAACGGTGGTAGATGTTGTATTGGTAGTTGTAGTAGCTTCAGGCGTTGTATTAGCAGAACTATTAGTGGTTTGCTTGGATTCTCCACAACTAATTAAAAATGCAAAGGCTAAAAAGTAAAAACTTAATTTCATATTTATTTATTTTAAATTAAAGGTTCTTGAGTCATTAATTCAGGTTTGGTGATTCCCATTAGTTTAAGAATGGTTGGTGCCACGTCCCCTAATTTACCACTTTTTATGGATTTTATATCTTTATCTACAAGTATTAATGGTACTGGATTCGTGGTATGAGAAGTATTTGGAGATCCATCTGGATTTAACATTACCTCGCAATTCCCGTGATCTGCAATTACAATAATACTGTAATCATTTTCTATAGCGGTTTCTACTACTTTTTGGGCACACTCATCTACAACTTCACAGGCTTTTATTGCTGCCTCCATTACTCCGGTGTGACCTACCATATCTGGGTTTGCAAAATTAAGACAAACGAAATCTGTCTTTCCAGATTTTAATTCAGGTATAATTTTATCCCTGATCTCATAAGCACTCATTTCTGGTTGCAGATCGTAGGTTGCAACCTTTGGTGAACTGCACATTATCCTTTTCTCACCTTTAAAAGGTTTCTCTCTTCCGCCAGAAAAGAAAAAGGTAACATGTGGATACTTTTCTGTTTCGGCTATTCTTATCTGGGTTTTACCCATATATTCTAAAACTTCCCCTAAGGTTGTTTTAATATTTTCTTTTTTAAAGACCACGTTCACATTCGTGAATTCATCATCATATTTTGTAAGAGTTACATAATACAAAGGCATTTTCTTCATAGAAAACTGAGGCATATCTTCCTGAGATAATACTTGTGTAAGTTGTCTCCCTCTATCTGTTCTAAAATTGAAAAAGATCACCACTTCGTCATCATGCAAGGTTGCAACTGGTTCACCATTATCGTTTGTTAGAACGATTGGTTCTAGAAATTCATCTGTAACCCCATTCTTATAACTTTCTTCTACAGAATTTACTGCATCGGTAGATTTAGCTCCCTTCCCAGATACAATAAGATCGTAAGCTTTCTGCACGCGCTCCCAGCGTTTATCTCTATCCATGGCAAAATATCTTCCAATAACCGAAGCTAATTTGCTATTTGTCTTTTCTAAATGTTCCTGAATTTCGGCCAAATAATTTACACCAGACTTAGGATCTACATCTCTTCCATCTGTAAAAGCGTGTACGTATTTTTCTTTAACCCCAAATTCTTCAGCAGCGGTTAATAATCCTTTTAGATGCTCGATATGAGAGTGAACGCCACCATCACTTAATAAACCCATAAAATGAATAGGCTTATCATGTTTTACTGCATAATCGAAAGCCTGTTCTAAAACTGGCTCACTAATTAAACTATTATTTTCTACTGCTAAATTTATCTTTGCAAGATCCTGATATACAATTCTACCAGCTCCCAAATTCATATGACCTACTTCACTATTTCCCATTTGTCCTTCCGGTA
>CAZWSP010000153.1:0-6760 GCA_964636585.1 uncultured Antarcticibacterium sp. | reverse complement strand
ATTATAGAATTACTTGCCAAAGCATTCGACTTATGTAATGCTGTAGTAAAAATATCTAAATGAGGTTTTTTAACTCCTGCTTCTTCTGAAGTTGTAATTGAACTAAAGAAATTTAAGATTTTTGAATTAGTTAGTTTACTATGCTGAATTTCTTCAAATCCATTTGTAATTATATGAAGCTTATAGTTTGGTTTTAAATATTCCAGAATTTCTATGGTGTCTTCTAGCAAATGATTAAATCCCGGAAGTACTTGAATATATTTATTAGAGAGCGAATCTATTTTTACATCTGAAACTTCGATCTTTAAAGCCGCAAAACTATCCTTTAACCTTCCTACTCGTAAGATTTCCTTAGTAACAAGATCATTTCTATACTTTGCCCAATATTCAATATTAATAGGAACATAAGTTTCCAAAAAATCTTGGAGACTTAACTCTATATTTTCCTCTTTCAGAATTTGATCAAAGGTTAATGCCGAATTTTTATCGAAATCCCATAAGGTATGATCTAGATCAAAAAAAACATGTTCAATATTATTGAATTTCATGGACTTGATTTAAAATTGAATAATGTAAGGAATGATTAGCATATTCAGAAAAATCCCGATTCTTAAAAACCGTAAGCAAATTCCCATTCACCAACTTTAATTTTTCCGTAGCTTTTTCTAAAGCTTCTTGAATTTCTTTGCCATCTTGAAAATGTGTTACCTGAGAATGAAAAACGTAAGGATGAATTTTTAAAGGTGTGGTGATCTCTAAATTAATATCATAGAACAAAAACGGCAAACTAGTTCCCGCTCTAAAACCAATAGTTTCTGGATACCCCATAGAATAATCGTTTGGGATTTCCAGTTCATTCAAAAACCCATAATTTTCTGGCAAGAGCAAATTGTATTTGCTATTAATTACGTTTTGAAGAGGACCATGAATTATATTTTCGAATCTCTTCTTTTCGACCTTTAAAGCTTCAACATCTGTAATCGCAAAATAGCCTAGCCTTAATCCCACTTTAGAATAATCTGCTACATATTTAATGATCTCTCTATAATTTAATCTATTGTGATTTATATTTCTATCAAAAACATTAAAATTACTAAGCTGAAACATGAAAATAAATTTCACTTTATGCTCCTTCACCAATGCAATAAGTTCATCAAAAACGTTGTATGGATCTTTTTTTAACCGAAGTTGAACTTTTATCCTATCTGAAACTCGGGAAAATTTGAAGTTCCATAAATCCTGAGCAATTCCGGTCATACTTCTTAAAAACCCTTTATTCTGAAAATTAAAAACATGACTTACAGAAATTACCGAAGTTGTTTTAAATTTCTGTTTTCTGAATTTTATCTCTGGAAATTTGAAGATCAATGTTTTTTTAAATTTTAAGATCCAGATATCTATAACTGGAGAATTTAAAAAGCCCTTTCTCGAAGCTAAACTTTCGTCTGCCGGAAATCTGCCAAACTTATCTTTTACATGCGGAAGATATTCCTCATATCTAGAAAGCAAATAGAAGGATGCGGCAAATATATCGAAAGGAAGATCGCTATTTTCTGAAACGGGAAATAAGCATTTACAATCGTCCCATTTTTCAACTTTAATATCTACATCACTAAAACCTTGTTCTAAAAGAAGTTCTACATTCTGAAAAAACAATTCATTCCCTAATCGTTTTTTTCCGTAAGAAAATTTCATCCCTTCAAAGGCTACAAATTCTTCAATTTTTGAAGTGAATTTTATTTCTACCCCTAAAATACGAGTGCAAATGTGCTTGAAAATGTAGGTGATTCTTGGAGTAAGTTTTTGCGTATAAATTAATAGCATTCTTGTGGAATTACATAAGCCCTTCGTCGGCAAAGCTAAAATATGACTTTTCGGTAACAATAAGATGGTCCAAAACTTTTATGTCTAGACTTTCGGCCGCAATTTTGAGTTTTTGCGTCAACTGTTTATCGGCTTCACTAGGATTTAAATTTCCTGAAGGATGATTATGCGCCAAAATCAGGGAAACCGCTCCAAGCTCTAATGCCTTTCTAAGTGTAATACGAACATCTACTAAAGTTCCAGTAATACCGCCTTTACTAATCTGAAATTTTTCAATAATCTTATTTGCGTTATTTAGGTATAAGATCCAGAATTCTTCATGATTTAATTCGCCTAAAATGGGTTGTAAAACTTCAAAAACTGAATTGCTAGAGGAAATTTTAATCAGCTCTAAAGCATCTTCAGATCTTCGCCTTCTCCCAAGTTCCATGGCTGCAATTATTGATATTGCTTTAGCCTCCCCTATTCCTTTAAATTGCATTAATTGAGCAACAGATAACTTTCCTAAAATGTTTAAATTATTCTGATGCTGAGATAATATTTTTTTAGATAGTTCTACAGCACTTTCATTTTTATTCCCAGATCCAATAAGAATAGCAATTAGTTCTGCATCTGTTAAGGATAATTTTCCTTTTTGAAGAAGTTTTTCTCTGGGCCTATCATCTAATGCCCAGCTTTTAATAGTGAAAGGAATTTTATTATTTTCCATGCAGCCCGTTTTTATAAATATAAACAAATCAGGCAATTAAAAAATAAATTTCATTCTAAAGGAATTCGAAAATTAAATTATTTCCAAGTTTTCATTTCTTCAAAATCCAATCCGCCATAGTTACCACTGCTCATTAAAAGCAACACTTTATTAGCATAATCCATCGTTTTCAAATATTCTTGAAAACTAAGCGCGTTGGTAAAAACTTTTAGATCTGATCTGCCAAAAGCTTTAAAAATTTGAGCTTCATCTATCGGTGGCAGTTTTTTTATTTCCAAGGCTTCGGGAGAGTAAAAAACAACTGCTTCATCTGCAGCATCTAAACTTGAATTATATTGTTTAAGAAATTCTGGGGTTAAACTGCTATACGTATGTAACTCTAAACAGGCAACAATAGTTTTGTTCTCATATTGAGCCTTAACTGCTTTTGTGGTAGCCATAACTTTAGACGGGCTATGCGCAAAATCCTTGTATACCAACAAATTCTTGGTGTCAACAATTTTTTCTAATCGTTTTGAAGCACCTTTAAAAGTGGAAATAGCTTCATAAAAATCGTCTTCATCTACACCCATGTGTTGACAGATCCATTTTGCTCCTGCTAAATTATTTAAGTTATGTGCCCCAAAAACTTCTATTGGTAAATCTCCTTCCGGAGTATTTAAAATAGTTGTTCCATCTTGAATAGTGTACTCTGGAGTTTTATATGCGTGTTTACGAATTTGATTCGTGGTGTTTTCTGCGATTTCTCTTAAATCGGCATCCTCCTCATTATAGACCAAGATTCCCCCACTTGTGATAGATTCAACAAAAATCTTGAATTGCTCTAAATAGTTTTCATAGGTTGGGAATACATTTATATGATCCCAAGCAATTCCACTTAGCAATGCGATATTCGGCTTATACAAATGAAATTTTGGTCTCCTATCTATTGGAGAAGAAAGATATTCATCTCCTTCCAATAGTATAAAATCATTTTCTTCAGTTAAATGCACCATCGTCGAAATACCTTCCAACTGAGCACCAACCATAAAATCTATTTCTTTTCCATTATAATGAAGCACATGAAGAATCATTGAAGTAATTGTGGTTTTCCCGTGAGATCCACCAATTACAACCCTTGTTTTATTTTTGGATTGTTCATATAAAAATTCTGGATAAGAATATATTTTTAAACCAAGTTGCTTGGCTTTTAATAGCTCAGGATTATCAGCCTTTGCATGCATTCCAAGAATCACGGCATCCAATTTATCATGAATCTTCTCCGGATACCAGCCAAATTCTTTAGGCAAAAGATCTTCTTCTTCTAGTTTAGATTTAGATGGCTCGAATATAACATCGTCACTTCCAGTAATTAAATATCCTTTCTGATGTAATGCCAAAGCTAAATTATGCATAGCACTTCCGCCAATTGCAATAAAATGAATATTCATATGTTTAAAATTTGCAGCAAATATAGGTATTATGAATAAGCTGATTTAGATAAAACATTGAATTAAAGTTCTTGAATTCTCTTCTTTTCTTCAATAGCTTCTTTAAAATTACCCTTAAGCGTTAGAGCTTTTTGAATATAGCCTAAAGCTTGTGACTTATTTTTAAGGTTAGCCATGATTTGTGCTTTTCGTAGATAAACCCATTCCATGGAATATATGTCCTTATAACTATATTCTTTAATATAGGTATCTAGCAATTTAAGACCGTACTCCGATTCAAGATTTAATTCAGCTGCAACTTTTCCCAATTCATAATTGAGAGAGTTAGTTGACGCATTACTACTGGCAGTCTTATAGAACTTAAAAGCATTTTTATAGTAGGACATCGACTGATCTTTGCCATCATTTTCCTTAACAATAAAACCTTTCGCCAAATAAGCGTTCACCGTGCTTATTTTTTTTAATTCTTCTGCGTAATTCATTGCTTTTTCATTGCTACCACCTAGAAAACTAGGAAGTTTTACATATAATTCTACCAATGCTCTACGCGATTCAATTTGATTTTTATTTAGATTAGCTGCTCTTTCTAAATGTTTCTTAATCTCTGGAATATAAATCATAGCTTGTACTCTAGACACACTTAAGGCTTTCATTCCTAGGGCACCACCATATTTTAAATTATAAGAAGCATTTTCAGAATCCCTCTCAACAAGCATTTTGTAACTATCAATAGCCTGATCCCAATCCTTCTCATAACTATATATATCCCCAAGCATTTCGATAGATGAAGCATTAAATGATTCATTATTCACCTGTACCTTAAGTAAGTTTTTCGCACGATTTATATCATTCGCCTTCAAATAAACTATCGCCTTATCTGTAACAGATTGAGCATAGTTGACACTAATTGAAAACACAAGTACAAATATTAAAAATATAATTTTTTTCATGTATTGAAATGTAAGAAAATTAATTCAATCATTATTCTTACACTCATTAAGTTGGATATCAGATTAACAAAACATTAACCACAACATGAGCATATGTTAAATTAATGCTTAAATAACCTAGTTTTGTAGAAAATTATTGCAATATTTGTGATGCCTTATGCGGCCATTTATTAACTAAATATTTAAATGTTAAACTTAACACCTAGCCTATGCAAAATTTTACTTTAGGAAAGAAAGGGTACTCGTTACTCCTTTTTCTCCTAGTTTTATTAATTGGTAGTTCGCCCACTTTTGGACAAACTCCATGCCCTACCCCTACTGTTGGGGGTACACCACAAAATCAAACTTTTTGTTATTTACAAACTGTTGGTGAGATAATAACGGATGGAAATGCAATTTATGCCACTGCAGACTCCATGAACGATACTCAGGCAATACCTGATAATGAATTATTAGCTAACGACACTTACTTTGCTGGAAATAGTTCTGGCACATGCACAGACAATAGAATAGCTATTAATGTAACAGTAAATAATGCTCCCTTTCCAAATAACACTTTATTTCCTGGAGAGAATAGTTTTACAATTAGTAACTGTTCTGGAACATTTACTGCAGAACAACTCGCTACCTATTTTACACCTATCGGTGATTACCAAATAAGAGTATATTCAGAAGAATTTGGAAATACGATAGCTACTGGACCATTGGTAAATAACGAAAGTTACTTTGTAGGACAGGTAAGTCCTTCCCAAAATAATGCTACCGCCACTAGTTGTCCTTCTTTAAGAGTAGCTGTTGGTTATGAACAAAGGCTTACACCACCCCCAACAGCAACAAGCCCTCAAACTTTTTGTTCTGGAGCAACAGTTGGTGATCTTCAAGCTCAAGGAACTTCACCAAATACGCAGGCTATCAGATGGTATAGAACCGCAAATTCACCTCAGCCATTACCAAATACCACACTATTAATTGATGGACAGACTTATTATGCTACTCAGATTATTAATAATAGAAATGATGCGTTTCCACCATGTGAGAGTGATACTCGAACTCCAGTTCAAGTAACAATTCAAGACAGAGCTGTTGTAGAAACTACACAAAATTTTTGCGAATCTATAGGAAGTGGTAATAATTTTAGAATGCCTCAAGTTCAAGATCTTGCTCCTCAAGGAGGAACTTTTTTTGCAACTGATGATTCGAATACACCCTTAGACCCTAGTACTGTATTAGTAGAGGGAGAGGATTATTTTAATAGAGATAATGGAATAGATTGTTCACAAGATAGAATTGTTGTAGTTTTTAACGATACTCCAAATGCGGGTAGTACTACACAAACGACAGCATGCTCCAGTGAAACTCCTTTTAATCTAGTAGATCGAATAAACCCATCACAAATAGGAGATCCAGATAGAGATGGAACTTTTGCCCCGGCTTTGTCTACAGGAACACAAATTTTTAATCCAGCAGATTACCCAGTTGGATCATATACTTTTACATATACTGTTGGTAGTACTTCTACTTGCCCTGAAGATTCTGCAAGCATAACAATAGAAGTTCAAGCTGCTCCAAATGCAGGACCTGGTGGAACTACAAATATTTGTTCTAATAATATTGCAGATATTGTTGCAAACCCATCATTATTTGCAGGTTTAATTCCTGAAGATATTACTCCAGGCGGAACTTTTAATCCGACTCTTAATCAGTTAGCGATTCAATTCATTGCAAATCCAAACGCACCGTTATCTACAACCTATACTGTCACTAGTGCCAATGGGTGTTCTGCATCTGCGACTTATAGTTTAAATGTACTACAAGGTCCAAATGCAGGAAATGATAGTAGTGTTACT
>CAZWSP010000152.1:0-6797 GCA_964636585.1 uncultured Antarcticibacterium sp. | reverse complement strand
CGGAATTGCAATGACTAAAAGACGAAAAAGAGAAGCTCAAATCTTACTTACTGAAGCTAAAAAATTAGATAAGCATGGTATGCTAAAAGAGCAAATTACAATGATGAAACAACAAATGAAAAAAATATAACTTCATAATTGTTAACAACTTAGGGGATAACTTTTTAAACCTGCACTTTAACTAATATAAGTGACTTTTATCGAATAGTTTTCGCAAGCGCTTGCAACTAACTTATCTTTGATAGTAAGTTAAATTGCAGAAGATGGCAAAACTATTACCCCTACTAATTTTTTTATTTTTAGCCTCCCCAATCTTTGCTCAGCAGGAAGAAAGTAAAACTTTTTTCACTGATGCCTTAAGTCTGCATCTCCCAAAATATAAGATCAAATCTGAAAATGCATATGCTCATAGAGATTATGCTGAAGGAGTTAGATTATTCGATTCTTTAGTTGAATTTGGACTTAATGGAAGTTACATGAATGACTTTCAATTCAACAAGTTGAACAACAAAGAAGTCTCCCTTTACGATTTTAAAAAACCGGTTTATCTTATTACTTATGCATCTTGGTGCGTAAGTACTGAAGGTGAAGTACCAGCTATAAATGAGTTAGCAAATAAGTATAGTGAAGAAATAGATTTTGTGATCCTTTTTTGGGATGATCAAAAAACCACTAAACAAATGGCTAAATCTTATAACAAGAACATCAATGTTGTTTATGTTAACGAACTAAATAACCAAGACGCACATGTTGTAAGCCAATTAAAGCACTCTCTAGGACTTCCAACTACTTTTCTAATAAACAAGGACAAGCAGATATTAGATATACGCAGAGGAGTGGCGCATGCTTTTAATAAAAGCTTTGAAGAATCTTTCGATCTAAATTATAATTCTATGTATGATGCAATTGCAAATCATTTATTAGGAGATAAGAAATACAATACAAATCAAGAAACTGTTGCAATTAATTAACGCATAGGTTATTTGCAGATTAAAAAAAGGTGGCTAATAAATTAGCCACCTTTTTTGTTCTTGTAAGTTGAAGAAATAATTATTTATAGGCGCCCTTTTCAGGGATTTCTAAAAAGTAGGTTTTCCCAGACTTATTATTTAAATAAGTATCTCTTAGCCATGGATTATGAATCTTTAATATTTTATAATTAAGATCTAATCCTTTTGCAAAAGCTGCAAAATCTGTAACAGCCGTATCTAATTTTAACTTGTAAGTGGGTACATCCTTATATAATTGATCTTCTTCATAAACAAAACCATATTTACCTGGATCACTTAAGATGGCTTTTAAAGCAAGAATTCTGAAAACATACCTTCCTGTCTCTTCTCCAAGTAAAAGATCGTAGTAATTGCTTACATCCTGTCTTTCCATTTGTTTAGTCACTCCAGCATTCCCTGCGTTATAAGCAGCTGCTGCCATGGTCCAATTCCCAAACCTCTGCTTAGATTTTATAAGATACTCACAGGCTACTCTAGTGGATTTTTCAATATTGTAACGCTCATCTACATTATCGTTAATTTCCAATTTAAAATCTTTCCCAGTTCCTTCTAAGATCTGCCAAAAACCAACCGCATTTGCTGGAGATACCGCTTGAGTTAATCCACTTTCTATTACAGCTAAATATTTAAAATCATCTGGCACGCCATATTCCTTTAGAATTGGTTCTATAACAGGAAAATATTTATTAGCTCTTTTTACTAGAAGAAGTCCATTAGATTGCCAATAGGTATTCACTAATAATTCTCTATCCATTCGTTCATAGATATCTGGATTATGAATAGGAACCGATTCTCCTGCAAAATTTAGATCTTCCGGCATTGGTAATGCGTGAATGGCATAACTATCGCCCACAGCTTTTTCTTTTAAATCTCTTGAAGATACTTCTCCTCCATCTCCATTCGGTTTATCTTGTACAGCTTGTATGCTTAAAGCACAAATAGCTATTAAACCAACACTCATTAATAAAATCTTTAGCAACTTCATCTTCTTCAATTTTAAATTCTTATTCAGTTTTTTTTCCGGTTAGGATAATGTTAGGCAAATATTTATTGAACCATCTAAATCTATTCACGATCATAATATGTGTTCCACCTTTCACCGTTATACACCCATCGATGTATTTATAAGGAAAAACAACATCGTCATCTCCATGGATATGCACAATTCCTAGAATGGGATTATCACACTTCCAATTAATCATTGTATCTAAAGACCAATCCACATAATTTACATCTCTAATAGAGAGATACTTTTTATAAAGCTTAGCGCGCTTCTTTAAAAATTCACCAAAAGCAATCTTTTCAAATTGATCTATATAATTCAACAAACTTGTAGGTACAAATTTAATAAGATTCGCTTTAGAAGCATAGCGCATTCTTCTAGGAAGCTCTTTCCTGCTCTTAACACTAGAAATAATGATTAGTCTATCTACATTAAGATGCCTACTCATTTCCTGTACAACAATCCCTCCAAAAGACACCCCGATCAAAACTATATGATCATGATGTATAAAAGAATTCATTCTTAGCGCATAATTTTCTAAACTCTCATTTTTTTCTGGGAGTTGCCATTCCAACCAATGAATTTCAAATTGATCTTTTGGCAATTTAATGAATTCAAAAATTGAAGGATTTGCAGCCATCCCCGGCACAAAATACACGTGGATAATTTGATTGTCATTCAGCATTTTAACAGGTGTATAACATTAAGGAGGCGTGGAATATTGTAAATTTACTAGTCAAATTACCACTATTTTTTTGGCTTTCACAAATTACATCTACTAAATATTATGGATAAAATATATTACCCCTCACATTCCAGAGGCACTGCAAATTATGGATGGTTAGACGCAAATTATTCGTTTAGTTTCTCTAATTTTTATGATCCTGAAAAACTACAATTTGGAAAACTGCGCGTGTTAAATGACGATACCCTTAAGGGTGGTACTGGATTTGGTACTCATGCTCACCAGAACATGGAAATTATTACTATTCCACTTAGCGGCTCCTTAAGACATAAAGATTCTATGGGACATGAAGCCGTTATAAAGTCTGGTGAGGTGCAAGTAATGAGCGCTGGAACTGGTGTAGAACATAGCGAATTCAATAACAACAGTAATGAAAGCTTAAATATGTTGCAATTATGGATACTTCCAGAAAAACATAACATTGCTCCAAGATACGGTCAAAAAGATTTTTCTCAGCTTTTAAAAGCAAACACATTAACAACAGTAGTTGCTTCTTTAGAAAGTGAACCTAATGGTGCATTACAAATCAATCAGAATGCATTTCTTTATTTAGGTGAATTTGAAGAAAATAATTCGGTTTCTCATGATTTAAAAAGCAAGGATAATGGTGTATATGTATTCGTAATTGAAGGAGAAGTAGAAATAGACAATCAGTTATTGCAAAAACGAGATGCCTTAAGTATTAGTAAAACAGTGGCTTTTGAAATGAAATTTAAACAAGCGTCTAAGTTACTTCTTATTGAAGTACCTTTGAATTAAAACCTTACGATGATGATGGATGTAGAAATTAAGATTACAGACAATGAGTTCTTAAGACAATATGAGGCTGTAATTAATGAAGAATTAGTAATTGTAGAATATTCTCAGCAAGAGCGAAAAGTTTTTCTTACAAAACTAAAAATGCCAGATCAACTTAAAGAAGATGGATTTTTGGAACCATTTCTAGAAACTCTTTTAAGTTATATTCAAGAAGGAACACATAAAGTGGTTCCAACAAATCCTGAAATAGCAAAATACATGCGGAAAAATAGAAGAAAATATAAAGATCTTCTTCCTGTAGGTATGAACATTTAATTTGCCAATTCAGGCATTAAATACGTAAATCTCACTAAGCCATCTTCATCAATTTTATCTAAATTGATGTGATGCACGGTGTTCACCAATTCCGGATTCCAAGTTGTTTTCACTTTTACATAATTCTCTGTAAACCCGTGAATATAGCCTTCCTTGTTCTCCCCTTCAAATAATACGGTATGATCTGTACCTAACTGACTTTCATAAAATGCTCTTCTTTTCTTAGCGGAAAGACCTCGAAGCATTTTACTACGCTTCTTCCTAGTTTTAATTGAAACCACTTCTTCCATTTCTGCAGCAAGCGTATTTTCTCTTTCAGAATAAGCAAAAACATGTAAATAGGAAATATCTAATTCATTCAGAAAATTATAAGTTTCTAAAAACAGCTCATCTGTCTCTCCTGGAAATCCTACAATAACATCTACCCCAATGCATGCATTAGGCATAACTCTTTTTATTTGAGTAACTTTTTCTACATACAATTCTTTCATGTACCTACGTCGCATTGCCTTTAAAATGATATTGCTTCCGCTTTGTAATGGGATATGAAAGTGAGGTACAAAACTGTTGCTTTCAGCCACAAAATCTATGGTTTCATTCTGTAATAAATTAGGTTCTATAGAAGAGATCCTTAATCTATTGATCCCTTTTACTTCATCTAAAGCTTTAACCAGGTCTAAAAAGGTATGCTCATGTTTTTTATCTCCACATTCTCCTTTCCCGTAGTCCCCAATGTTAACTCCGGTAAGTACAATCTCCTGAATCCCTTTAGCAGAAATTTCAGCAGCATTCTTTAAAACATTTTCTAAATTATCACTTCTGGATATTCCACGAGCAAGTGGTATTGTACAATAAGTACATTTATAATCGCAGCCATCTTGCACTTTTAGAAAGGCTCTTGTCCTATCTCCAAAAGAATAAGCGCTTTCATAAAAATCGGCATCGCCAATCTCACAAGAGTGAATTTCTGCAAATTCTTGTTTTGTAAGGTCATTAAGATAATCTGTGATCTTAAATTTTTCGGTAGCTCCTAGAACTAGATCTACGCCATTTACATCTGCTAATTCTTCAGGCTTCAATTGCGCATAACAACCAATGGCGATAATAAATGCATCTTCATTCGCTTTTTGAGCTTGCTTTACAATAGATTTAAATCTCTTATCGGCATTCTCGGTAACAGAACAGGTATTTATAACATAAATATCTGCCTCTTCTGAAAACTCTACACGCTGAAAACCTTCATTTTTGAAGGAACGAGCAATAGTGCTGGTTTCAGAAAAATTGAGCTTACAGCCCAAAGTGTAAAAAGCTACTTTTTGAAGATTAGCCATTCGTTTTATTCTTTAATTTCTCCTAAAATATAGGAATTGCAAATATATCAACTAAAAACGGGTTGCAAAAATAGATAAGTTTATCTGAAGCTTTCTAAAATCTACTCTCTTCTCCATTTTTTAGTTTCTTCGAACACATGTTCTAAGATCTCTTTATCATCTTCAGTAAACTCGATGTTTCTACGTTTCATCACTATTTCGACCACTTCAAAAGCTTTAGAAGTTTTATACGTAGTCATTCCTGCGCTTCCACCCCAACTAAAACTTGGGATAAAATTTCGAGGAAACCCACTTCCGAAAATATTAGAACTAACACCTACAACGGTTCCCGTATTAAACATGGTATTGATACCACATTTACTATGATCTCCCATCATAAGTCCACAAAATTGAAGCCCTGTCTTGGCAAAACCTTCAGTTTCATAATCCCAAAGTCTCACTTCGGCATAATTATTTTTAAGATTCGAATTGTTGGTATCTGCTCCTAAATTACACCATTCTCCTAAAACAGAATTTCCTAAAAAGCCATCATGCCCTTTATTAGAAAAACCAAAGATCACCACATTATTTACTTCTCCCCCAACTTTAGAATGTGGGCCTATGGTAGTTGGGCCATACACTTTGGCTCCGAGTTTTAAAGCAGCATGCTCACACAAGGCCAAAGGCCCGCGAACCATACTTCCTTCCATGATCTCTGCATGCTCTCCTATATAAATTGGTCCTGCGGATGCATTTAACGTCGCAAATTCTACGACTGCTCCTTCTTCAAGAAAAATATTCTCTGGGCAGATCACATTATTGGAAGCTGGAATAGGTTGAGAATCTCTTCCGAGAGTTAATAATTCAAAATCTGCTGCTATAGCTTCGCCATTTTTAGAGAAGATGTCCCAAGTATGTTCAATATTAAAGGCTTCTCCAGCCAGTTCTAAAGCTTTAAAAACAGAAAAATCTACTTCCTGATCTTCTAAGGCGTGAAAGGCAACGATATCCTCTTCAAAGAAAATAGCCTCATTTTCTTCAAGGTTTTCTATTTGAGCAACCAACTCTGGAGTAGGCAAAAAGGAGGCATTTATCATAACATTCTGCTCCATCTCTACCATTGGCCATTTATTAGATAAATAATCTTCGGTAACTGTAGAGGTCGTGCTTCCTAAAATACGTTCCCACTTTTCGCGAATGCTAAGTATTCCAATACGAATATCGGCTACTGGTTTAGTAAAAGTAAATGGTAAAAGTTGGTTTCTAGAAGAACCATCAAAAAGTATATAATTCATGGTGATGCTATTTAAGTCACTAAAATACTAATGAAAATAAGTTATTAAAAATCCTAAGGAACATAAAATGAATCAGGAAAGAGCTTCAAAAAATATTTTACATAAAAAAAGCCTTCATTTCTGAAGGCTTTATAGGATTTACTAATTCAAGAATTATTTCTTGAATTTCGCATATTTGTTCTTGAATTTATCAATTCTACCAGCTGTATCTAATAATTTAGATTTACCTGTATAAAATGGATGTGATGTTCTTGAGATCTCCATTTTAACTAATGGATACTCAGTTCCGTCAACTTCAATAGTTTCTTTAGTATTCGCGGTAGATTTAGTAAGAAAGACTTCTTCGTTAGACATGTCTTT
>CAZWSP010000151.1:0-7043 GCA_964636585.1 uncultured Antarcticibacterium sp. | reverse complement strand
TTCATGGTCACATTTTTCATTCCCACTACACTATTTTCTGTTAAAGAATAGATCTTATCTACCAACAAAAATGGAGGACGATGTGGCAAAATATCCATAATATCATTCACATCCATCAAAGGTGGCTGATCGTAATCTATTTTTGGAACATTGTTGCGTTTTTCTGCCTTTATCTGTTTTGCAAGTTTCTTTGCAAACTGTGTATTTACACCGTGTCCTGGTTTAGTAGCAATTACTTTACCTCTAATTCTAGTTCCTACCAAAGCAAGATCTCCAATTACATCTAGCAATTTATGTCTAGCTGCTTCATTTGGATAATGTAACGTAAGATTATCTAGAATTCCATTCGGTTTTACCGAAATGTTATCTTTTTTGAAAGCTACACGTAACTTTTCCATGGTTTCAGGACTTAATTCCTTATCCACATATACAATAGCATTATTAAGATCGCCTCCTTTTATAAGTCCGTGTTCTAATAATGTTTCAATTTCGTGTAAAAAGCTGAAAGTTCTAGCGTCTGCGATCTCCGATTTAAAATCGGATAATTTTTGAAGCGAGGCATTTTGTGTTCCTAACACTTTGGTTCCAAAATCCACCATTGTAGTCACTTGATAAGAATCTGAAGGCATCACGATAATTTCGCTTCCGCTAGCTTCATCTCTATAGCAAATAACTTCATTTACTACATATTCCTCTCGATCTGCTTCTTGCTCAACAATTCCTGCACTTTCTAAAGCTTCAACAAAAAATTTAGAAGACCCGTCCATGATTGGAGGTTCAGAAGCATTAAGTTCTATTATAACATTATCTATTTCTAGACCTACACAAGCTGCAAGTACATGCTCTGAAGTTTGTATAGTAATTCCGTCTTTCTCTAAATTGGTCCCACGTTGGGTATTTACTACGTAAGTTACATCTGCTTCTATTATTGGTTGGTTTTCAAGATCCATTCTCTTAAAAACATAACCTGTATTTTCTGCCGCAGGTTTAAATGTTAGAGTTACTTCCTTCCCAGTATGAAGTCCTACACCTTTTAAAGAAATCTCATTCTTTATGGTTTGCTGTTTTAAAAGGGTTTCAGCCATTTTATTTTATATTTTTTTCTAAGTTGTTCAATCTATCAATAGTTTTTGGAAGGTTTTTAAAGTGAACGTAAGATTTATTATAGTCACCATATCCAATTGCTGGTGATCCTTGTAAAACTTCATCATTTGCTACATTTCTGCCTATTCCAGATTGCGCTTGGATTTTTACTCTATCCCCAATAACCAAATGCCCTGCAAAGCCAACCTGTCCGCCAATCAAGCAATTCTTTCCTATTTTGGTAGAACCTGCAATTCCGGTTTGTGCTGCAATAGCGGTGTTACAACCAATTTCAACATTATGTGCAATTTGAATTTGATTATCTAATTTAACTCCGCTTCTTATAATTGTAGAACCTAATGTGGCTCTATCTATTGTGGTTCCGGCGCCAATATCTACATTATTTTCAATAATAACATTTCCTATCTGTGGCACCTTTGCATATTCACCACTTTCATCTGGACTAAAACCAAAACCATCTGCACCAATAACTACACCTGCATGAATTACGCAAGATTTCCCAATTACGGTTTCAGAATAAATTTTAACTCCTGGAAATATGACTGTTCCATCACCAATAACCACGTTATCTCCAATAAAAGTATTTGGATAGATCTTTACATCATTCCCGATCTTCACATTTTTACCTAAATAAGTAAAGGCTCCTAAATAGATGTTCTCTCCATAAGTTGCAGATTCTGATATAAAATTAGGTTCTTCAATTCCACTCTTGTTCAACTTCACCTGATTGTAGTATTCTAATAAGGTAGAAAATGCTTTATATGGATCCTTTACACGAATTAAGGTGGTAGTTATTTCTTGGTCTATATGAAAATCTTCGCTAACTATAGCGATAGATGCATGTGTAGAATATATATAAGAGGTATACTTTGGATTACTTAAAAAAGTTAAAGAGCCTTTAGTGCCCTCTTCAATCTTAGCCAATCTCTCAACTTCTGTATCGGGATTCCCGTCTACAGTTCCATTTAATATTTCGGCTATTTGTGCTGCGGTAAATTTCATTCTGGCAAAAGTAAAAAAAATGAGTTAATCTTTCGTCTTCGGATAACAGATATAATATTTGGTTACTTCCTTAGAAAGTGCTTTCAAATTTAATTGGTCGGAAGCTTTAGCTACATCACTGGTTTTTCCATTTCTGTGTAAGATCTGAATCTTATTGCTTTCACTGGAATATGCCACATTAGAAATCTCCCCTTTAAAAACGAAGTAATTAGCTTCCTCTCTTGTAATATCATATTTCTTCTGAAGCTTCAGTGCATACTTTTCCAACTTTTCTGGCGGAATTGGTTTTTTCTTCAGCTTCACTTTCAATAATTGTCTATTTAATAACATCTCACACAAATTGCTCAACACAAAATCTTTGTGATCTAACCATAGCTTCATTGCTGAAATAATATCATAATCATCAAGTTTTGCAAATGTTTGCAAGGTAGACGAATCAAAGTTTTCTAAAGTTACCTTATTATACAAGAAAAAAGATAAGGCTGGGCTACAAGACAACTTCTCCCCATTTTCTATTAATTCTTTAGCTCGCTTTAAAACTCTAATGAGAAGTTGCTCCGCAGCTACCCCAGTTTTATGTAGATAAACTTGCCAATACATTAATCTTCGAGCAACGAGAAATTTTTCTACAGAATAAATTCCTTTTTCCTCCACTACAAGTTGATCGTTCACCACATTCAACATTGTGATAATGCGTTCATTATTAATATTGCCCTCAGGAACTCCAGTATAAAAACTATCCCTTTTTAAATAATCCAATCTGTCCATATCTAGCTGACTAGAAACAAGTTGGTTCATAAATTTTCTGGAATATGAACCTTTAAATATTTCCATTGCCAGCGTTAAACTTTGGTTAAATTCGGCATTCATTTCTTGCATAAAAAGGAGCGAAATACACTCATGAGAAACCCCTTCTACTATACTATGTTCCATGGCGTGTGAGAAAGGACCGTGACCTATATCATGAAGAAGAATAGCTATTTGCAAAGCCTCTTCCTCTTCTTTATTTATCTGAACTCCTTTAAAACGAAGGATCTCTATAGCTTGTTGCATTAAATGCAGGCCACCTAAAGCGTGATGAAATCTAGTATGATGTGCACCTGGATAAACCAAATAAGACATACCCATTTGTGAAATACGGCGCAATCTTTGAAAGTAAGGATGTGCAATAATCTTAAAGATACATTCCGAAGGAATAGTAATAAAACCGTAAATTGGGTCGTTAAATATTTTGAGTTTTGTTCTTGTGGCCAAGCTTAAAATCCTTTTAAATTATAGCAAAGATACATATATGATGTCCATATAGGACATTTGAAAAATTAAAAGCTATTTCAGAGAAAATTCCTCTCCTTACTAGCTTTACTAAAATAACATAAATGAATAAAATAAAAATACTTTGGGCAGACGATGAAATTGACATGCTTAAACCACATATTATATTTCTTGAATCTAAAAATTATGAAGTAACCACTTGTAAAAGTGGAACTGAAGCAATAGAACAAATAGACAATCAAAATTTTGATATTGTTTTTCTAGATGAGAATATGCCGGGTCTTACCGGAATTGAAACTTTAGCCGAAATAAAGGAGAAACGTGCAGATGTTCCTGTGGTAATGATCACTAAGAGCGAGGAGGAATATATCATGGAAGAAGCAATTGGTTCTAAAATTGCCGATTATTTGATAAAACCGGTTAATCCAAACCAGATCTTATTAAGTCTGAAGAAAAATTTAGATCATTCTAGATTAATTACAGAGAAAACCACGTCTAATTACCAGCAAGAGTTCAGAAAAATATCTATGGATATGAATGATGTGAACAGTTTTGAAGGTTGGGCAGAGCTATACCAGCGACTTATTTATTGGGAATTGGAATTGGAAGCTATCGAAGATAGTGGAATGTTCGAGATTTTAGAATCTCAAAAATTAGAAGCTAATAACCAGTTCTGCAAATTTATAGATAAGAATTATCCGGAGTGGTTCGAAGAAAAGTCAGATGCCCCTGTAATGTCTCATACTTTATTTAAAGAGAAGATCGTTCCTGAAATAAGTAAAAGTCAGCCAACTCTATTAGTAGTGGTAGATAATATGCGATATGATCAATGGAAATCTTTTGAGTCTACCGTAAACAATTATTATAAAAAAGAACAAGAAGTGCCTTTTTACAGCATCCTTCCTACTGCAACGCAGTATGCAAGGAATGCTATTTTTAGTGGGTTAATGCCAAGCGAGATGGAAAGATTATTTCCTAAATATTGGCTTAATGATACTGAAGATGGAGGGAAGAATATGTTTGAAGCTGAATTCTTAGAATCTCAACTGAAGCGATTAGGATTAGATATTAAATATGAATATCATAAAATATCAAGTTTAAAGGCGGGTAAAAAGTTGGTAGAGAATTTCAAAACACAAAAAGATAATGATCTAACTGTGGTGGTTTACAATTTTGTAGATATGCTTTCACATTCTAAAACAGAAATGGAAGTTATTAAGGAATTGGCTTCAAATGATAAATCTTACAGATCCTTAACTCAATCCTGGTTCAAGAATTCTCCATTATTAGAAATTATTCAGCAAGCACAGCAATTAGGCTTCAAATTGATCTTGACAACAGATCACGGAACTATTAATGTAAAAACTCCTTCTAAAGTTATTGGAGATAAGAATACCAGTTTAAACCTGAGATACAAAACTGGAAAAAGCTTGACTTATGATAATAAAGAGGTATTAGCAGCAAAGGATCCTAAAAAGATTCATCTCCCAACAATTAATATGAGTAGCTCTTTCATTTTTGCCAAAGGAGACTCCTTTTTTGCATATCCAAATAATTACAATTATTATGTGAATTATTTTAGAAATACCTACCAACATGGAGGCGTTTCTATGCAAGAAATGATCATCCCATTTGTGGTCTTATTGCCTAGGTAAGAATAAATTACATATCTTTACAGAGCCTAAAATCTAATTTTGAATGACGTTAACCTACGAGCTATCAGAAATTGATAGAATAGCTATGCAATTACTTTCCAAAGTAAATAGTAAAACGCTATTATTTTATGGGGAAATGGGAGCTGGAAAAACCACTCTCATTAAAGCGCTTGTAAAAGCCCTTGGTGCGCCAGACTTGGCGTCGAGCCCTACTTTCTCACTCGTTAATGAATATCAAACAGATCTAGCAAAGATCTTTCATTTCGACTTTTATAGAATAGAAGATGAAATGGAAGCTTTGGACATGGGAATCGAAGATTATTTAAATCTAGATGCATGGAAATTTATTGAATGGCCTCAAAAAATAGAAAAACTATTGGATGAGGATGTTCAAAAATTGGAGATTTCGATTAAAAATGAAGGGGCGCGAATGTTAAAGTTTTGTTAATGATTTCAATAAAGCTTCAATTTCCGGCGCATCTTCAATTGTAAGAAAAAGAATACAAAATGAACCCATATGAAAGGTGGGATTTTAATAAATTCGTAATTCAGCGAAAGATGATGATTTTTGGCTTATTTTTGACAAGTAAAATTGCCAGAAATACAGGCTATATTTGCCTTGAAAAAGGGTGCAAAGGTACGATTAAGGTATTAAATATTAGTGTATTATAATTATTTAGGTTTGTTTCAGAAATCAATACGAA
The DNA here is from genome assembly GCA_964636585.1 of uncultured Antarcticibacterium sp. GTDB lineage: Bacteria > Bacteroidota > Bacteroidia > Flavobacteriales > Flavobacteriaceae > Gillisia. Next base: position 1,306 of record CAZWSP010000151.1, on the reverse strand, counting down.
ACATAACATAAAACCTATAATTATGAAAATCAAAGCTATCTTATTCGCCGCAGCCATTTTTGGTGCAACTTTTTTTGTAACTTCATCTACAGAAAACGATAACAACAATGACCCATTTCAAAAACAAGCGGTTGATAGATCGACCATCAGGATTCCTGCTGGTGGGTAGTATTATTGCCTTTGCAATAGCATTTTCCCCTTATATATTTTACTTATACGAGATTTTCCCAAGCGGTCGAGTTTGGGAAAATTCTTTTTTTACTTACGAAAGTAATTATTATGAAAATGTGACCACTGCAATGTGGACATATTTTGGTAAAATCACTCCTCTCTTTTTATTACTGATTTGGTTCTTTACTTGTAAACATTGGTGGTATCATGCAATTTTGATTCCTATCTCAATGTATGTATATCAATTAATATTGGCCTTTTATCAAGATATTTATTTAGAAGTAGATGCGATGGATATTGATGGATTGATATATCTCGCTCCATTTTTTCTTGGCATATTAGTAGTTGTTTATTTAGTTCGAATTCAAATCTTCGATCGTATTTACGGAATTGATCTTTCGGAGCTCAATGAAACAGATGTCACTGTTTTCTCGAAAAGTATGTCAACCAAAGAACAGACAGAAATAGATGACATGAGGCATAAAGGTTTTAATTTTAGACCAGAACCTACCGAAGATTATTATCAAAAACTTTAAATCTTTTTCAGCTTTTATTTGCTTAAAAATGTTGTAATTTGAATACTTTGTACAACTCTAAGCATGATAGAAAAAACAACTCCATTTACTAAAGAACAATTGCTTCCTCAGGAAGAAACTCTTGAGATCTACAAGAATAAAGGAGAGCTCTTTATTGGTATTCCTAAAGAAACTTCCTTTCAAGAGAAACGAGTTTGTTTAACTCCAGATGCCGTGGCAGCAATTACTGCACATGGGCATCGTGTAATTATTGAAGCTGGTGCAGGTAAATGGGCGAGATTTAATGACAAAGATTATTCTGATGCCGGCGCCCAAGTTACAAAAGACACCAAAAAAGTATTTTCATGTCCTACTATCCTTAAAGTGGAACCACCATCTCTAGATGAGTTGGAAATGATAAATCCGCAGACCACTATTATATCTGCCTTGCAAATTAAAACTCAGTGCAAAGAGTATTTTCAAAAACTAGCGACTAAACGTATTACAGCATTAGGTTTCGAATTTATTCGAGATGATGATGGCTCCTACCCTGCTGTTCGCGCACTTAGTGAAATTGCAGGAACGGCTTCAGTATTAATTGCTTCAGAAATAATGAGTAA
>CAZWSP010000150.1:0-7076 GCA_964636585.1 uncultured Antarcticibacterium sp. | reverse complement strand
TTATCTTCATAATACAAACGCTTGGTTTCTTTAAGATTTGCTGGTCTCTTTTCTAAGGTTGCCATATCCTCACCAGCCTTAATTTCATCAAAATATTTATGAACCCATTCTGTTGCTTGCTCTTTATCGAAATCACCAGCAATGGTTAAGGTTACATTATTTGGCACATACCAACGGTTATAAAAATTCTTTACATCCTGTAAGGTGGCATTTTGAAGGTCTTCTAAAGAACCGATAACCTGCCAATTATATGGATGATCTTTTGGATATAAGTTTTTATCGATCACCGCCATGGTGTGTCCATAAGGAGAATTATCTACGCCCTGTCTTTTTTCATTTTTCACCACTTGCTTTTCTTTAGCAAGTACAGGTTCTGTAACCGTGTTTATAAAATAACCCAGCTTATCTGCTTCAGCCCAGATCATTTTCTCTAGGGCATCTTTCGGTACTGTCTGGAAATAATTAGTTCTATCTCTACTTGTAGAGCCATTTGCTCCAGATCCTCCAATTCTTGCACTCATTTTATCCAATCCACCTTTTCCTAGATTTTCAGATTCCAAGAATAAAAGGTGTTCAAAAAGATGCGCAAATCCAGTACGACCTTCGATCTCTCTCGCAGAACCCACATGACTTGTTAAGGCAACGGCAACAACTGGATCAGATTTGTCCTCATGAAGAATCACTCGAAGTCCGTTTTGAAGGGTAAAGGTTTCAAAATCTATATTGATCCCTGTTGCTTTCTCCTGTGAAAACCCGATAATGGAGATTAAGAAAAGGGACAAGAATATTTTAAAATGACGTGTTTTCATATTTACAAATAAATTAGAGTATGTATTTTTTTAAAGCTTCATTCTATAAGTATCGTTGTTCACGAAGAAAATAGCATTTACGAAGAACAGTTTCCCATTTTCCCAGAAGGCTCTAAAAAGCGGATTGTCCACCATGTAAATGATGCTTCCACTCCCAAGGGTTTCCTCTCCAAAGATCATGGAATTTTTCAGGTTTTTTACTGCTTCGCTCCCTGCAAAACCGGAAACAACTTCCGGAGAATTCTGAAGATATGCAATGTTATAACCATCTGTTAAATAAGAATAACTATCTCCGCTTAATTTTAAGCTGAAATACTCATCGTTATATCCAAAAGCCATTGGATGCGTTTTATCCAACTTGGTTTTCACGATGATACCAGTAATTAGGTCTTTTACATTTTCTCGTTCCCGCTGCTTATAAGGAATAAGGTTGGGAATAGCTGTTGTGTCTTTTGTGGTTTCCGCTTTATTTTCTTTTAGACTGAATCCCGGCTTATCTGCAAAATTCCCCACAGCACTTCCTACAGCGATCACTTTTCCACCAGATCTAATCCACTCTGTTAATCGCTCTAAACCTTCTTTATCCAACAAGCTATTATATCTTCCTTCTGGTAGAATAATAATGTCTAATTGTGAAAGATCTGTTCTGCCGAAATTTTCTAATTGCAAAGGAGCAACAGGATAATTTAGATCATTTTCGAAGAAATACCAGATCTCTCCAAAATTTAAGGAGGAAACACCATTCCCGCGAACTAATCCAATTCTAGGCTGATTGATGATCTTAATGTCCGACGATCCAAAATCTGGTCCGCTGGTAGAAAAACCGGTGTTTGCAGCCGTAAGTTTTCTTCCATGTGCATTTGCAATAGAGATCACTTTTTTATGAAAATCGGTAAGATTTCTGTTATCACTTTTTGTGATCACCAAACTTCCTGGGCCAAATTTTTCTTCAGCATTCTGAAATGCCAAGGTGCTAAACCTCACTTTTATTCCCTCTTTTAAAAGTTCAGCTAAAAATCGAGCATCTTTCATGCTATCCCATTTAGTGATAAAACCAGTAGCCGAAGAATTTTCAGCGTTAACAATTTCAGTAGACGCTGAGCTTGGTTTTGAAGTAACCGATCTTTCTGTAGCTACCGCATCTAATCCGTACGCATAGGGCAAGCTCCAGGCAGTAATATCGTAAGTTAAGGAATCGCTAAGCTTCGCATTAGGTTCAAATAAAACCTTCACCATTTTCCCTTTAGGTTGATCGGTGCTTATTACTAAAGAATTTTCATTAGCCGTAAAATCTGAATTTTTTGAGGTGTTATAATTGTATCCTTTTATTTTTTCTGAAGTAGTATTGGAATAGGTGATATTATGAGAATCCATCAAAGATTTCAATGAAGCAATTTTATCTGGACTGCCGTTTAAAACATAACTTTTCTTTGCCAATTGCTCGTTCTTATAAAATTTACTGAATTCTGAATTTAATTTTTCAGCATTTGCTGAAGCGATCTCTACCGTAGAAATCCCGGTTGTAAAATGATGAGCTACTCGATCTACCAATGTAAGTTCATAACCTTCTGTGGTTTGAATACCTAATCCGGCTTGAGGACCACCAGCTTGCTCATAGGTCATTCCTATTGCTCCCATATAAGTTGGGTAGGTGTCTCCATAACTTGGGTATAACAGATCAAAGATTTCTTTGGTGAAGTATAACCACCCATTATCATCGAAATACTTAGCATGATTCTTTCCAATTTCTGTTTGAAATTCTCGTTGGAAGGGAGTGATTATCTCGTGAAATGGTTCTGCCGCAGGAGCAAAATAATAAGGTTCATTTATTCCTTGTTCATGAAAATCTACATGGATATGTGGCATCCATTGGTTGTAGATTTTTAAACGAGCTTTGGTTTCGGTTTGAGTTGCCCAAGCCCAATCCCGGTTAAGATCGAATAAATAATGATTGGCTCTTCCTCCAGGCCATGGTTCGTTGTGCTCTGCTGCTAACGTAGAAGCGCTGTAAGGAGTTGCTTTTACCTGATTGTACCAGTTTACATAACGGTCTCTTCCATCTGGATTTATACAAGGATCTAAGATCACCACTGTGTTTTGCAACCATTCTTTTTTTGAAGTTATTAGCTCATAAACCGTCTTCATTGCGGCTTCTGTGCTGGAAGCTTCATTTCCATGAACATTATAACTAAGCCAAACTATGGCTTTACTAGGCTTATTTCCTGCTGTATTTGTAGTGTTGTTTAAATGATTACTCTTAATAGCCTCAAGATTCTTTAAATTTTCTTCAGAAGAGATCACCGCATATGTCAGCGGTCTATTTTCATTGGTTTTTCCATAAGTGGTATAAGTTACTAGTGGAGAGTTTTCAGCAACATGTTCAAAATAATTCACTACATCTGCATGTCGCGTGAATTGTGTGCCTATTTCATAGCCTAAAAATTGTTCAGGCGATTGTAAATTTTGAGAAAGAACCAAAGGAAGATTCAGAATTAAGAAGGCAAAAAGAAGAATGTAATTTTTCATTTAAAATTTTAATGAGAGTAATATAAGAACAGTAAATATAAGATTATCTGTAAAAATTAATAAGCTATGGGTCCACTTAAGAACTATTTCTTGAATAGACCATAAAGATTACCACACTTCGTTTTGTAGCCAAGTAGCAGCATTTTTAACATAAGGCACATATTCACAAGGAGTATTATGGCTTAATCCTGGCGCAACTTCCAAAGTCACATTGGTTCCTGCGTTTTTTGTGGCATTCACCCATTCCTGAGTATCGGCTAATGGGAAAAGTTCATCGTTCTCTCCATGAATAACATACAAGGGCGTATTTATCTTTCTTGGAGAACCATTGCTTGCAAAGGTGTTGTAAGAACTTGCCATTGGAATTCCGGCAGCAAAAACATTTGGCTGAGTTTCAGCAAAGAACCAGGCGCCGTTTCCGCCATTGCTATAACCGCTAACCACGATCTTAGAAGGATCTACCGGCAAGTATAACATGGCAAGATTTACCAAACTCAATACCATTTGTTGATTGTATAATTCTGGCCATTGCAAAATTCCGCCGTTTGGACTAATTATTATTGGGTCTAGTGCTGCAAATCCCGGTTCTGCGTAACAGGCGGTAGTTTTATGTGCATTGGGATCTCCTCCGGAAGCTCCATGCAAGGTTATAATTAAAGGTCGCTTATTGTTGGTCATATCTACATCCGGAAGAATTACTCTAAAATCATATGGAGTATTTAAAGTGCTAATTAATTTTACGTCGTTAATTCCGGTTTTAAAATCTATAGCAGAAAAGTCGGCTTTTAGATCTTCGTAAGTTCGGGCTGGAGTAGTTTCGGAACCATCGTCGGATGAACTACAGCTATTCAAAGTGAAGATAAGGAAACCGAAAATTATAAGAGATAACTTTTTCATGAGCTTAGTTTTTTGGAAGTCGAAATCTAATTTAAGGTTAAAATTACTCTTTATTTTTTTTCTAAAATACTTAGTTTTTCGCAGAGTTTTGAAAACGCCCTATATTTACAAAAAATTAGCTTCCATACAATGACTGAAGATTGTCTTTCCTATTCTAAAACCAATTATTTTTCCAGTCTAATAGTAGATTATCTGGATCAAAAAGAAGAGCTAAAACCTTTTTATAACAGGTTTCCATCAATCGAAAATTTTGAAGATCAAATAGCTGAGAAAAGGGATTATTTCAGTTTAGAGAAAAGACAAATTCTGGTTTCTGTTCTAAAAAAGCAATATGCTAATTTGGATCGAACAGATTCAGTTTCAGGAAACATAGATCTTTTATTAAAAGAAGACACTTTTACAGTAACCACGGGACATCAGCTTAATTTGTTTACCGGACCCTTATATTTTTTATACAAGATAGTTTCTACTATCAATTTAGCTTCCGCATTAAAAAAGAACTATCCAAAATCTAATTTTGTCCCTATTTACTGGATGGCAACAGAAGATCATGATTTTGAGGAGATCAATTATTTTAATCTGAATGGGAAAAAATTCAAATGGAACAGTACCGAAAAAGATGCCGGTGCAAATGCAGTTGGAGAATTAAATACTGAAGGATTAGAAGAAGTTTTTGAATTATTTTCCGCAGAAATAGGAGGAGGAACCAATGCAGATGAATTAAAACGCTTATTTAAGTCGGCTTATTTAGAACAGGATAATTTAACCGAAGCTACTCGTTTTTTAGCGCATGAATTGTTTAAAGATCATGGCTTGGTAATTTTAGATGCTCATAATTCAGAATTAAAAAGCGAATTTATTCCATACATAGAAAAAGAACTTTTCGAAAAGCTATCTCATTCGTCTTCTATAGATACCGCAGATAAATTAGACGAATTAGGTTATGGTGTGCAGGTAAATCCTCGCGAGATCAATATGTTCTATTTGAACGATGGTTTGAGAGAACGAATCGTGGAGCAGGAGGGAACTTTTGCAGTGCACGACACTAACATAAGTTGGACAAAGGAAGAAATGCAGAAGGAGATCACGAATCACCACGAACGATTTAGTCCAAACGTGATGCTACGGCCATTATTTCAAGAAGTGATCTTGCCAAATCTTTGTTATATAGGAGGTGGGGGAGAGCTGGCATATTGGTTTGAGCTTAAAGATATGTTCGAAGCCTTTAAGGTGCCCTTTCCAATACTTTTACTTCGGAATTCGGCACTTATCGAAACTAAAAAGCAAAACGAAAAACGTAAGAAATTAAACATTTCTCAAGAAGAATTATTTCTGAAACAGCATGAACTTATCAATAGAAAAGTGAGGAAGATCTCCAATATCGATATCGATTTTTCAGATCAGAAAGAATTTTTGGTAAAGCAATTTCAGGATATGTATGCATTGGCAGAGCAAACCGATGCATCGTTCCTGGGAGCTGTAAAAGCACAGGAAGTAAAACAATTAAAAGGTTTAGACAATTTAGAACATAGATTATTAAAAGCACAAAAGCGAAAATTGAAAGATGAGGTTTCGCGCATTGCTAATCTTCAGAATGAATTATTCCCGATGAAAAGTTTACAGGAACGGCAAACCAATTTCTCTGAAATGTATTTGGAATATGGCTCTGCCCTAATTCCGAAGCTTTTAACCGAATTAGACCCATTAGATTTAAAGTTTAAAATAATTACTCTTGGATAAAAATAAGATGCACACCATAGATATGGATCTGGTAGAGATGACGCTAGACGTTATGAAATATACCATAGACCGTATTTCTAATATTACTCCTGAACTTGGCGCACCCAAAAAGGAGGAAGAATTATTGGCGCTGGTTGGAGAAACTGTTACTCCAAAAGGAATTGGTGGTGAAACAGCTTTTAAACTTTTTAAAGATATTCTGGTGAAGGCTACCGTACCCATAGATCATCCTAGACATTTGGCATTTGTACCTGCAGCACCAACAAGAGCGGCTATCATGTTCGATCTGGTGACTTCGGCTTCCAGTATTCATGGAGCTTATTGGATGGAAGGAGCAGGAGGGATCTTTTGCGAAAATCAGGCAATGAAATGGTTGGTGTCTTTAACAGGTTTGCCAAAAGATGCATTTGGTGTGTTTACCAGCGGGGGAACGGCAGCAAATCTTTCAGCATTAGTTGCTGCAAGAGAAGATTGGCGTACCAGAGATCCAAAGAATTCAGAATTCAAAGGACTTTTATTAACCTCAGTTTCTGCACATAGTTCTATTCAGGCAATGGCGAAAGTGATGGATGCCGATCTTGTTCTTATAGATGATAACGAGGAATTTCTTACCGGAAATGCCTTACAAAAAGCTATAAAAGACATTAAACCTTTCGACAGAGAACGTCTTTTTGCGGTGGTAGCAACAGGAGGAACCACCAATGCGGGAATCATAGACCAACTAGATACCATTGCTGAGGTTTGTGAGAAAGAGAAGACTTGGTTCCACGTAGATTGTGCTTATGGAGGAGGAGCGCTTGCTGCACCTTCTGTAAGACATCTTTTTAATGGAATTGAAAAAGCAGATAGTATCACAATAGATCCTCATAAATGGCTTTTTTCGCCATATGATTGTGGGGCGGTTATTTATAAAGATCTGGAATTAGCAAAAAATGCACATTCTCAAAAAGGTTCTTATTTAGAGATCTTTAAAGATGAAGGTGCGCATGGATTTAATCCGGCAGATTATCAAATTCAGTTAACCAGAAGATTACGCGGAATGCCATTGTGGTTTTCTTTGGCGATGCATGGAACAGAGAAATATCGCGATTCTATTGAACGCGG
>CAZWSP010000149.1:0-7173 GCA_964636585.1 uncultured Antarcticibacterium sp. | reverse complement strand
TTTTCTATTGAAGATTAATTAAGTATGCTAAAAAAGATCTTAGCATATCCATTTATCTTATTGGTGAGGTTTTATCAAAAAGCCATCTCCCCGCTCACCCCTGCAACTTGCAGATATACTCCAACTTGTTCCCAATACACTTTAGTTGCACTTCAAAAGCATGGCATTTTTAAAGGCGGCTGGTTAAGTATAAAAAGAATTTTTAGCTGCAATCCTTGGGGTGGCTCCGGATTTGATCCTGTTCCTTAGCAGCGCCTTATTTATTTTAAAGAACTATTGCAAAACCATGCAAATATGTATCTTTACCCTTCAATTCTAAAAATTTATACATGCTTTTCAATGCAATTGTTTGGAGTCCTTCCGAAGGTTTAGATCTAGGTTTTTTCACACTTCATTATTACAGCTTAATGTTCCTTATAGCTTTTGGTTTAGGATGGTACATTATGAAAAGTATTTATACCAAAGAAGGAGTGCCAATAGAAAAATTGGATCCGCTTTTTATATACACCGTATTAGCCACACTTATTGGCGCAAGATTAGGGCATGTGTTCTTTTATGACTGGGAATACTTTCAGCATCATTTATTAGAGATCTTCTTACCGGTTAGGTTTGAACCTGAATTCGAATTTACTGGATTTAGAGGATTGGCAAGTCACGGTGCAGCTATAGGAATTATTGTTGCCATGTATCTTTACAGAAAGAATGTTCTAGATAAACCAATATTATGGATATTAGACAGAGTGGTTATTCCAGTTGCCAGTGGAGCCATCTTTATTCGCATTGGGAATTTCATGAATTCAGAAATTATAGGAAAACCAACAAATAGCGATTACGGAGTGATCTTTCAAAATCTTGGCGAAACGTTCCCAAGACATCCAGCCCAGTTATATGAATCTTTTTGCTACTTATTGATCTTTATTCTGTTATGGTTCGTTTATTGGAAAACCGATAAGAAGCAGAAAATAGGATACATTTTTGGGCTATTCTTAGTGTTATTATGGACCGTACGTTTCTTTGTAGAATTCCTTAAGGAACCACAAGTAGAAGAACGCGCAGTTTGGTTAATAAATACCGGACAGTGGCTAAGTATTCCATTTATAATTGCTGGTTTATATTTTATGTTTAGATCTACTACAACTAAGGTTGCATGAAAAAAATAAGAAGATTTATAATTCTAGGGTTCTCTGCAGGGATATTATTATCCTGCGCAGACGATGTTAAAAATTCTGCTATAGAGACGCCTGAGATCTCTTTTCAAAAGGAAGGAGATTTATATCTTCTGAAAGCTGGAGACACCTTAAAAAAGATCTCTATTGAATTTGCAGAGACCGATTACGAGCAACAAACTGGACTTATGTACCGCAAGTCCATGGAAGACAATCAGGGCATGCTGTTTTTATATCCTTCTGAAGCTATGAGAAGCTTCTATATGAAAAACACCTACATTCCCTTAGACATCATTTTTTACAGCAAAGATAGCGCTGTAGTTAGTTTTCAAGAAAATGCAACGCCTTTAGACGAATCTTCTTTACCTTCTGAAGCTCCGGCAAAATTTATTCTAGAACTGAATGCAGGAAAAGTTAATCAGTGGAACATTGAAGTTGGAGATAAAATGACATTTACGAAGAATTAGAAATTCTTTAATTTTTATTTATTCTGAAACATAAAAAAGCCTGATCAAAATATGATCAGGCTTTTTTTATAAGTATGATTATAGGATGTTACTCGGTAACAACCTCTTTCTTCTTTTCTTCTAAAGCCCCTTTTCTCTTAACACTATCGAACATGATAGGAGTTGCAATGAATAGAGATGAATAGGTTCCTACTATGATACCTACTATCATCGCAAACATAAATCCTCTTAAACTCTCTCCACCAAATATGAATATTGCAAGCAGTACTAATAAGGTAGTTAAAGAGGTGTTCAAGGTTCTACCTAATGTGCTGTTTAATGCACTATTCACTACTTTCCCTAATGGCCATGTTGTGTGTTCGTTCACGAATTCACGAATTCTATCGAATACAACCACGGTATCATTCAGAGAGTACCCAATTACCGTAAGGATAGCCGCAATAAATGCTTGGTTAATTTCCATACTAAAAGGCATAATGTTATATGCAAGAGAGAAGATCCCCAATACAATAAGTACATCATGGAAAACTGCCACCACAGCACCTAAACTGTATTGCCATTTTCTAAATCTTAATAAGATATAAAGGAATACTACGATCAATGATCCTAATACTGCCCAGAATGAATCATTCTTAATATCATCTGCAATGGTTGGTCCAACCTTCATAGATGACATGATTCCAATTTCACGCTCGCCATTGCCTAGTGTGAATTCATCGAAGGTTATATCTGCTGGCAAATGCGGCTGTAAAGCATCGAACATCATTCGCTGGATTTCATTATCCACTTCAGTTCCTTCATCTTCAACCTTATACTTTGTAGTGATTTTTAATTGGCTGTCTGGACCATAAGTTTTTGCTTCAGCACTACCAAATGTAGCAACAAGATCTTTCTCTACTTGAGAAGCATTTACATCATCTGCAAAACGTACAGTATACGTTCTACCTCCAATAAAATCTACACCTTGATTTAGTCCGTTAGTAAGTAAAGACCCAACACTTATAAGAATTAAAACTCCAGAGATAGCGTAAGCGATCTTTCTCTTTCCTAAGAAATCTACATTCATATTAGCGAACAAGTTCTTAGTAACTGGGGTGCTAAATGCTAAAGATTTTCCATTTTTACCATATCCATCTATAAACAATCTAGTAATGAAAATCGCAGTAAATAAGGAAGTTGCTATACCTATTAATAAGGTAGTTGCAAAACCTTTAATTGGGCCAGTTCCTAATACTAATAATATAATACCTGTAAGACCTGTAGTTATGTTAGCATCCAGAATAGAAGATAAGGCATTACTAAATCCATCTTTAATAGAATCTCGTTGAGATTTTCCTTTGGCGAGTTCCTCTTTTATCCTTTCAAAAATAAGCACGTTCGCATCTACCGACATACCTATGGTAAGAACAATACCCGCAATTCCAGGTAAGGTGAGCACGGCACCAAGTCCGGCAAGTATTCCAAATATGAATAAAATGTTTACTACCAAAGCAACATCTGCAAAATATCCGGCTTTACCATAGTAAAAGATCATCCATAAAAGCACGATTACTAATGCAATAAGGAATGAATTAATCCCACTATCTATAGCTTCTTGTCCTAAAGATGGACCAACAATTTCACTTTGAATAATATCTGCAGAGGCAGGTAATTTACCAGCTCTTAGTACGTTTGCTAAATCTTGTCCTTCAGTAATATCGAAATCACCAGTGATCTCACTTCTTCCTCCACCAATTGGTCCAGTAGAAACTCCAGGTGCAGAATAAACTACATTATCAAGAACAATGGCAATATTGCTTTTTTCAGTATAAGCTTGTCCAGTCATTTCTTCCCAGATCTTCGCTCCTTTTCCATTCATTTGCATAGAAACAGCAACTCTCCCTACCTGATCGTAAGTTTGTTGCGCATCTGTAATAACATCTCCCGTAAGAGCAGGAACCATTTCACGATCTCCTTTTAACGCATAAAGTTCTGTTACATTATCTTTAGAAACTCCCCAAACAAATTCAGCAAAACGAAGATCTGCAGGTAATAAAGATCTTACCTGAGACATGTTTAAGTATTGTCTTACTTGAGCAGTATCCTTAGAAGCAAAAGATGCTAAAATCGGACTTCCTTGGAAACCTGGAGAAACCATCAATCCCAACAATGGATTATTTGCCGAAGCAACTTCTGTAGTATCTTCTGCACTAGCTAAAAGATCTTCTATTTCTTTATCTTCATCTGATGTTGAAACAGTATCAACTTTTTGAGAGGATTGTTCATTCTTAGAATTTAACTGAGCAATTGTATTGTTCGCGTTTACTAAAAAATTTCCGAAGTCGGTGTTTTTGTGAACATACCAGAATTCTAATTGAGCGGTACTCTGAAGCAATTTCTGAACACGTGTAATATCTTTAGCTCCTGGAAGCTCTACCAATATTCTTCCTGTATTTCCTAAACGCTGAATATTTGGTTGAGTTACCCCAAATTTATCGATACGCTTACGCAATACTTCAAAAGCTGAAGTAATAGACTCGTTAACTTTTTCTCTAATGATTGGTTTAACCTCAGAATTTGTCATTTCAAAGTTAACCTGATCACTAAGTGTTTTGTTTGCAAAAATGTCTGGAGAAGCATATTTAGCTCCTTCATTCTTATCGAAAGCTTCAAAGAAAAGGTCTATATAACTTTCTTGACTGTCTTTTTGTGCAGCATCAGCCTCAGCTAATGCCTTATTAAATGCAGGATCGTTGGAGTTATTCGCTAATCCTTTTATGATATCTTTTACTGAAATTTGTAGAATTACGTTAATCCCACCTTTAAGGTCAAGTCCCTTATTAAGCTCCTTGTCCTTTGCTGTATTATAAGTAATCCCTGCAAAGATCTCGTTATTTCCAACAGAGTCTAAAAACCTGCTTTCTTCGAAATCTCTTTTAACAGAATAATCTTCTACGTTAGTACCTATTTTCTGCGTTGCAAACGCCTCTGCATCACTCTCTACTCCATTGGCAATGAATGTAAATGATAATTGGTATATACATACCAAACCAAATAAAATCGCAAAAATCCTGATCAGTCCTTTATTCTGCATTATTCTTTATTATTTAATGTCATTTTTTAAAACGGACAAATATAGGACTTCATTAATCAAATCCCAATATTTTTTTTTTGAAAAATTTAACTTTTTAACAATGAAAAATGCCACAAATAATGTGGCATTTTTATAGCTTCAGATCACTCTGAAAATGTATTTATATTATGATTAGAAAGTCAGTAAGTCGTTGGTTTTCTTAACTCCTTCAGCGCTTTCTTTAATTTTTGCTTTTTCAGCATCGTTCAATTCTATCTCCACAATCTTCTCTAATCCGTCTTTCCCTAAAATTGCAGGAACTCCGATACAAAGATCATTTAGTCCATATTCACCATCTAATAAGGCAGAACATGGGAACATTTTTTTCTGATCACAAGCAATTGCTTGAACCATTGCAGATACTGCCGCTCCCGGAGCATACCAAGCACTGGTTCCCAGTAATTTAGTTAAGGTTGCACCCCCAACTTTAGTGTCTTCAGAAACTTGTTCTAATCTTTCTTCTGAAAGAAATGCAGATACAGGAATACTATTTCTAGTGGCCATTCTTGTTAAAGGAACCATTCCAGTATCACTGTGTCCGCCTATCACCATTCCATCAACATCTGATGGAGGACATTCTAAAGCTTCACTTAATCTAAATTTGAAACGTGCACTATCTAAAGCACCACCCATTCCAATAATCTTGTTTTTTGGCAACCCAGTAGTTTTATGAACTAAATAGGTCATGGTATCCATAGGATTACTCACTACTATAACAACCGTATCTGGAGAATGCTTAATTAAATTACTAGAAACTTCCTTAACTATGTTTGCATTGATCCCGATAAGCTCTTCTCTTGTCATTCCAGGTTTTCTAGGAATTCCAGACGTAATCACAACCACATCACTTCCAGCGGTTTTTGAATAGTCGTTTGTAGAACCTACTATTTTGGAATCGAATCCATTTAAAGTAGCAGTTTGCATAAGGTCCATTGCTTTTCCTTCTGCAACTCCTTCTTTGATATCTACCAGAACAATTTCTGAAGCAAAATTCTTAATTGCGATATATTCTGCACAACTTGCGCCAACGGCACCAGCTCCAACTATAGTAACTTTCATGTTATATGATTTTAAATATTAATTAATTTTCTTTCGCGAAAATACGAATAATGCCCTATTTATATAATAAGGAATGGTTAAATGTCTTTAGTTGAACCTATAATGCAACCCAACATTCGCATTAAATAAGTTACTTGCAGTTAGCAAAGTACTCACCTTTATTTTATTCGCATAAAAATTGAAGCCAATTGTTCCTTTAAATTTACCTTCACTATTTCCAATTCCTAAAAGAGCGTCATTTAATGCTCCTAAAGAACCTCCAGTTCCTCCAAACGCGTAGTCGAAAGAGGAGTTAGTATAACCAACACCACCTACTACCTCGAATGTATCATAAAGCTTTGATCCTAAAACCTGAACATTAAATAGATCTGCATCTACATCAATTCTATTCAGGTTAGCAATTTGAATGTCTAGAGGTAAGAATTTATAGTTTGCCTGAAAATTACTATATGAACCTACTATGGCAAACTGGAAATTTTCAGCATTAAATCTTTTTTGAAAATATTGACTTATGTTGTGTTTCAATCCAACCCCGTAAGTACTAATTCCCACATCATTAATAAAAACTTCCGGTAAATATCTCAAGGCAATCTCTGTTTTAAATGGCAATCCTACTGTAACTTGGGGAAATGCATGTAAAACTACTTTTTTATCTAACCCGTCTAAGGCATCAAACTGAAAACTATTGCCCGCAACAGACCCAACATAAACAGCATCTGTACTTCCACCGTAAACGGTAGGCAATAAAGCGTTTTGTCCAGTTTGAAATTCTAACGTTTTAAAATCCGCATTAGATGATAACTTGGTAAGTTTACTATTTGGTACAAATAAAGCATTACCGTGAACTGATAGTTCAATTTGCCAAGGGTTCAATGTGGAAGCAGATGAAAACCATCCAGCACTAGCTTGTAAGGCAGCGCCTTCTGCACCAGGTGCCGCGAAATTATCTGCAACGATCAACATATCATCAATTACATCTTGCACTCCATTTTGAGCGTTCGATAAATTTACAGAAAGAATAAGAAGTAGGATAAAAGTAGATTTTAGGATATTTCTCACAGTTAATTGATTTTAGATTTAAGTAAAAATAATAAAAATAGCCTTGCAGCTACCTTCTAACGCACAATTAAAGAATAACTTATAAAAAAAGCCCGCAAATTTTGCGGACTTTTTTTTATATATTATATATCTACATTCGCATAGACCGCGTTCTTTTCAATAAACTCACGGCGTGGCGGAACCTCATCCCCCATTAACATGGAGAAAATTCTATCTGCCTCACTACTATTATCTATATTAACTTGGCGAAGTGTTCTAAATTCAGGATTCATAGTGGTATCCCAGAGTTGCTCTGCATTCATCTCCCCCA
>CAZWSP010000148.1:0-7194 GCA_964636585.1 uncultured Antarcticibacterium sp. | reverse complement strand
TATATCTACTTAAATTTTTAAAAGCTTTCAGTAAAACATAATAAATCTATGTTTGTAACGAATTGTTATATTTGTTTACTAACCACAAAACTAACCTTTCAAAATTACTTTTATGGAAAATCAAAAAGTTACTGCTAAAAAATTTGTGCTTAATTATGGCTTAATATTAGGAATAATCTCGGTTATTTTTGGTGTAGTAATGTATGTTACCAATGTATACTTAGACCCAAGCATTATTTATACTATAATCGGGTTTTTAATTCTTATTACGGTAATATCTCTTGCAATCAAGGCATTTAAGACCGAAAATGGTGGTTTCCTTAGTTTATCTGAAGCCTTAAAGGTTGGAATTGGAGTTGCAGTAATTGGTGGTATTATCGCCGCACTTTGGTCTTTTGTACTTATGAATTACATTGAACCAGATTATATGAACCAAATGATGGAAGTTCAGAGAGAAAAAATGATCGAGATGCAGCCAGATATGACTGAAGCTCAGTTAAACTCGGCAGCAGAAATGTCTTCTAAATTTAGTTCTCCATTAATAGTAATGGCTTTTTCATTAATTGGAAACTTGTTTTTCGGATTAGTTATATCTTTGATCGCAGGATTGATCATGAAGAATAAGAATCCATACGACGAAGCATAGACTAAACAACACTTAATGCAATTATCTATTGTTATTCCTCTTTTAAATGAGGAAGAATCTTTAACAGAATTATATAATTGGATTGTATCGGTGATGCAATCCAATTCCTATTCTTATGAAATAATTTTTATAGATGATGGTAGCACAGATGGCTCTTGGAACACCATTGCGAGTTTAGGTTTAAAGGATCCAAATGTAAAGGGAATTAAATTCAATAGAAATTACGGAAAATCTCAAGCGCTTCATGCAGGTTTCTTAAAAGCCCAAGGTGAAGTTGTGATCACTATGGATGCCGATCTTCAAGATAATCCAGAAGAAATTCCAGAACTTTTCGATCTTATTAAAAAGGACCACTACGATCTTGTTTCCGGATGGAAAAAGAAACGGTATGATTCTGTTCTAAGTAAAAACCTTCCTTCAAAATTATTTAATGCCGCTGCAAGAAAAACTTCGGGAGTCAAACTTCACGATTTTAACTGTGGCTTAAAGGCATATCGCCAAGAGGTGATAAAGAATATAGATGTTTATGGCGAAATGCACAGATACATTCCTGTATTAGCCAAAAATGCCGGTTTTAGCAACATCACAGAAAAAGAAGTAAAACATCAAGCCAGAAAATACGGGAAGACCAAATTTGGTATGGAACGGTTTATAAATGGTTTTCTAGACCTAATAAGCATCTGGTTCCTATCAAAATTCGGAAAAAGACCAATGCATTTATTTGGTGCCCTTGGCGTACTCATGTTCTTTTTTGGATTTACTGCTGCCGCATGGATTGGTATCTCTAAGCTTTATAAATTGTATCATGGCTTACCAAATATTCTAGTTACCCAAAATCCATGGTTTTATATTTCTTTAATTCTAATGGTTATTGGAACGCAATTTTTCCTCGCCGGATTCCTTGGAGAGCTTATTTTGCGTAGCAAACGTGATAATGACAGATACCTGATAAGTAAAACTACAGGCATCCAATAAACACTTTGCACATTTATCCTTATTTTTGTTCAAATTTCTTACTACGATGACTCAACATAAATCAGATATATTATCGAAAGCGAAGCTATGGTTAACAGATACCTTCGATAAAGAAACTCAAGATCAAGTAAATCAACTTATCAGCGATAATCCAAAGGACTTAGAAGAAAGCTTTTATAAGAATGCTGAATTTGGAACTGGCGGAATGCGCGGGGTTATGGGCGTTGGTCCAAATAGAATTAATAAATACACCTTAGGAAAAAATACTCAGGGTCTTTCTAATTATTTAAAACGAAGCTTTGACGATGAAGAAATTCGTGCAGTGATCGCTTACGATTGCAGAAAGAACTCTAAGGAATTTGCACAAATAGTTGCAAATATTTTCTCGGCTAATGGAATTAAGGTCTTTTTATTTTCTGAATTAAGAACAACTCCAGAATTATCTTTTGCGGTGAAATATCTAGATTGTCACTGCGGAATTGTTCTAACTGCAAGTCACAATCCACCTGAATATAATGGGTACAAAGTATATTGGAAAGATGGTGGACAATTGGTTCCACCTCAGGATACTGAAATTATAAAAGAAATTGAAGGATTAGAATATTCTGAAATTAAGTTTCAGGCAGATCCTTCCCTTATTGAATTGATAGACGAAAAGGTGGACAATGCCTTTCAACATGCATCAGTTCTCAATGGTGACTTTGGAACTCCTGCTTCAGCAAAAGATGATCTTAAGATCGTTTTTACTTCATTACATGGAGCTTCAAGTACCGCAACTCCTCAAGTATTAAAAAGAGCAGGATTTAAAAATGTATTGTTAGTTGAAGAGCAAGCACAACCAGATTCTAATTTTCCAACTGTAAAGTCTCCAAACCCGGAAGAACCTGAAGCGCTAAAATTAGCGATGAAGCTAGCGGAAGAGAATAAAGCAGA
Source organism: uncultured Antarcticibacterium sp. (assembly GCA_964636585.1). Taxonomy (GTDB): domain Bacteria; phylum Bacteroidota; class Bacteroidia; order Flavobacteriales; family Flavobacteriaceae; genus Gillisia. Next base: position 4,640 of record CAZWSP010000148.1, on the reverse strand, counting down.
TATTGTTATTGGAACAGATCCCGATGGAGATCGACTAGGAATTGCGGTAAGGGACCTGAATAACGACTTATTATTGCTTAACGGAAACCAAACAATGGTTGTAATGACCTGGTTCCTGTTAGATCAATGGAAAAAGAAAAATAAGCTGACTCCAGTTTCTTTTGTAGCTTCAACTATAGTTTCTACTCCAATGATTAAGGAGATCACTCATAAATTTGGTGCACAATACAAGGAAGTGCTAACCGGGTTTAAATGGATCGCTAAATTGATACATGAACACCCAGAATTAGATTTTGTTGGGGGTGGAGAAGAAAGCTTTGGGTATATGGTTGGCGATTTCGTGAGAGATAAAGATGCGACTACTTCTACCCTATTAGCTTGTGAAATAGCTGCCCAAATGAAAGCGAATGGAACTTCATTTTACCAACAACTTTTATCTTTATATACCGAATTTGGGTATTATAAAGAGGAATTGATCTCTTTGGTTAAAAAAGGAATTGAAGGTGAGAATCAGATCAAACAAATGATGATCGATCTTAGAGAAAATCCGTTGAAGGAAATAAACGGGGAAAAAGTGGTTCTTATAGAAGATTATCAAACTTCTATCACTAGAAATATTCAGGATAACACGAAATCTACTATTGATCTTCCAAAATCGAATGTTTTAATTTATTATACCGAGGAAGGTTCTAAAATCGCGGCAAGACCAAGTGGAACCGAGCCAAAGATCAAATTTTACATCAGTGTAAATGAAGAATTGAAATCTGCTTCAGACTTTGATAAAGTGAATGAACTTTTAGATATTAAAATCGCCGGAATTAGAGCAGCACTTCAGGTAGAATAAAAAACGACATGAACTATTTCAGAAAAATTTTAGAATTTGCGAAACCCTACAAAAAATTCGCAATTCTTAATATTGTGTGTAATATCTTTTATGCGCTTTTTAGTACGCTTTCCTTTATTGCGCTTATTCCTGTTATTAATATTTTATTCGATAAAAGTCAGCGGGTTGCTGTAGAACCTATTTGGGATGGTTTTACTGGAATTAAAGATTACACTATAGATTATTTTAATTTTGTAGTAAGCCAGAAAGTTATCGAAGATGAAGTTTCAGCTCTTGTCTTTATCTGTGGAATCGTTGTTTTATTGTTCTTTCTAAAGAATCTATTTAGCTATTTAGCCGCTTATTTTATTACTTTTTTGAGAAATGGTGTTTTAAAGGATGTTCGAAATGCCTTATATAGCAAGATACTTCATTTACCTATTGCGTATTTTTCAGAAAAAAAGAAAGGTGATACCATCTCCCGTATCACAGCAGATGTGAACGAAGTTCAGAACTCATTTCTATCTATTCTAGAATTAATTGTACGTGAGCCATTAACTATTATTTTTACAATAATAGCTATGTTAATGTTGAGTGCAAAACTCACCATTTTTGTCTTTATATTTTTACCGGTATCAGGATTTATAATTTCTCTTATAGGAAAGCAATTAAAACGAAAGTCTTTAAAAGCTCAGGAAGAGAATGGGAATTTTCTTTCTATTGTTGAAGAAACCTTGTCTAGTCTTAAAATTGTAAAAGGATTTAATGCGGAAGGGCAATTTCAGAATAAATTTGAAGAATCTACGAACCGTTTAAACAATATTTTAAACAGTTTAATAAACAGACAAAACCTAGCATCACCAGCCAGTGAATTCTTAGGAATATTTGTAATCGTTATTATTTTATGGTTTGGTGGAAATATGGTTTTAGTTGAAGGAACCTTAGATGCGGCGTCTTTTATTGCCTTTTTAGGACTTGCTTATAACATTCTAACTCCAGCAAAACAGATCTCGAAAGCTTCTTATAGTGTAAAGAAAGGGAATGCAGCTGCAGAGCGAATTATTGAAGTTCTGGAAACACCTTCTACAATTACAGATGCAAAGGATGCAATCATCGCTTCAGATTTCAGAGAAAATGTATCTATCCAAAACATCAACTTTAAATATGAAGATGAGTTGGTGTTGAAAAACTTCAGCTTAAATGTTCCAAAAGGAAGCACTGTTGCGTTGGTTGGTCAATCTGGAAGTGGGAAATCTACCATTGCAAATCTGGTTACAAGATTTTACGATGTTTCTAAAGGAAGTATTTCTATAGATGGTACAGATATTAGACAGATCACTAAAAAGTCCCTGCGAGATCTTATGGGATTAGTTACCCAGGATTCTATCTTGTTTAATGATTCTATTAGAGACAATATAGCACTTGGTAAAAAAAATGCTACAGAGGAAGAGATTATTGAGGCACTTAAAATCGCTAATGCTTGGGAATTCGTAAAAGAATTGCCTAAAGTTTTGGATACCAATATTGGAGATAGTGGTAATAAATTAAGTGGCGGACAGAAGCAACGACTTTCAATTGCTCGAGCTGTACTTAAAAATCCGCCTATCATGATCTTAGATGAAGCAACATCTGCCTTAGATACCGAAAGTGAAAAACTGGTTCAGAAGGCATTAGAGAACATGATGAAGAATAGAACTTCCATTGTTATTGCACACAGGCTTTCCACAATTCAAAATGCAGATCTTATTGTTGTAATGCAAAAAGGAGAGATCGTGGAACAAGGAAGACATGATGAACTTCTTATTAAGAATGGCACCTACAAGAAATTAGTAGAGATGCAATCGTTCGATTAAAACACCTTTCAAAATAGCTCACATTAGGACATAAAAAAATGGATGAAGTAGGTTCATCCATTTTTTAGATAATTTCCATCTTGGGGAAAATGAAAATCGTGATCTTAAATTCATAATTAACCTTTGGGGCAAAAAAAGATTAAATCATATTAACACTTCAAAGATAGGAGAATAATTGGTTCTACCAAATAAAAAATGCATTTAATCACGTTAAAGTGTATTTAATCGGATTGATAGCCTTATATTCCTACGTCATTCCTACAAAATATTTGTGCTTTACAAGCCTCTTTCCTATTGGTTTTAGCGAACTTTAGCTCCAAATTTGCCTGTATTTGAAACTTGAAGAAAATATTTTATTAAAACGGCTACAAGACCCTAAACTTATTAAGCAAGCCTTTGGAGAATTGGTTTCGCTTTATAAAGAACGTTTATATTGGCATATCCGGAATATGGTGAAAGACCATGATGACACCGATGATATTCTTCAGAACACCTTTATCAAGATCTATCAAAACATCGCTAATTTTAAAGGCGATAGTTTGCTTTATTCGTGGATGTACAGAATTGCTACCAATGAAGCTATCACCTTTTTAAATTCAAAAGCGAAAAAAATTCATTTGAGTTCACAAGATCTTCAAGATAAGCTCATAGAAAATTTGGAAAGTGATGTTTATTTTGAAGGAGATGAAATTCAATTAAAGCTTCAGAAAGCAATTGCAAAACTTCCGCAGAAACAACAACAAGTGTTTAACATGAAATACTTCGAAGAATTAAAATATAAAGAGATTTCAGAAATTTTAGGAACCAGTGAAGGCGCTCTCAAAGCCTCCTATCACATCGCTGTGAAGAAAATTGAAGATTTTTTAAAAACAAATTAAACCTTATCTCTAGAAATGAGTCTAATAAACAAATGAAAAAGAATTTTAAGACATATAAAAATAACTCAGGATTTAAGATCCCTAGCAATTATATGCAGGATTTTGAAGCCAAGCTATTAAACAGTCTAGAGATAGATTCAACTTATAGCAACTCTCAGAACAAAAATGGTTTTAAGGTTCCGGAAGGATATTTTGATACAGTAGAGAAAGAGGTATTAGCCAAGGTAACTGCTTCGGCTCCAAAAGGTAAAGTTATTGCATTGTTTTCTAGAAGGAGCATTTATTATGCGGCAGCAGTTGCAGCTGTTTTTATAGCTTTAATTAGTACAGTTCTATTTAAAGCACCTGATACAAATTCTATAAATAATTTAGAATACGCTGCTTTAGAAGATTATTTTAACGACGAAGATTCAGATCTTAATTATAACGAATTATCCAACCTAATTTATGAGGATGGAGTAATTATAGAAAGTTTGAATGCTTCCAATTTTAGTGATGATGCTATTTTAGATTATCTAAACGAAAATGTAGAAGATTCAGGATTAATCATAGAATAAAACATGAAAAAAATAACACTACTTATCTTATTATTTATTTCGTTCTCTGCGGTACAAGCCCAAGACAGCAAAGAAAGAGATAATCACAGAGAGCGCATAAAAGCGCTTAAGGTGGCATTTATTACTCAGGAAATGAGTATGGATGCAGATCTTGCTCAAAAGTTCTGGCCTATATACAATAAATATGAATGTCAGAAATCTGATCTACATCAAAGAGAACATCAAGATTTTGATAATCTATCGTCTCTAACAGAAAAAGAAGCTGATAAGATGTTGATTGAATTTCAAGAAATAGAAAATCAGGAGTTTATTATTAAAAAGCAGCTGTTTTCAGATCTTAAAAAGATAATTTCAGCGAAAGAAATTATTAAACTTCATAAACTGGAATCAGATTTTAATAAAAAGCTTTTAAGAGAATACAGAGAGCGTAAAGAAGCAGAACGAAATAAAAAATAAAACTTTTTTATAATTAGTTTTTTGGTTGGTTAGTTAAAGATACACCGGATTCCAGAATCCGGGTATCTTTTCT
>CAZWSP010000147.1:0-7328 GCA_964636585.1 uncultured Antarcticibacterium sp. | reverse complement strand
GTTTCAAAATTTAAATGAGATCTCATCTCCGCCTTTCGCGTCCTTTTTAAAATTGGAGGATTTTTATTTGCTTTCGGCATCTCCGGAGCGCTATATTAAAAAGGATGGAAATAAAGTGATCTCTCAACCTATTAAAGGTACTGCGCGAAGAGCTGAAACACAAGAAGAGGATGACAGGATCGTGGAAATGTTGGCGAAAGATCCTAAAGAGATCTCCGAAAACGTGATGATCGTAGATCTTGTGCGAAATGATATTTCACGGGTTGCCAAAAAAGGAACTGTGCAGGTAGACGAACTTTGCAAAGTGTATTCCTTTAAGCAAGTCCATCAATTAATTTCTACTATTTCAGCTGAATTGGAAATAGGAGCAACTCCCGTAGAAGTTCTGCAAGTTACTTTTCCTATGGGAAGCATGACCGGCGCTCCAAAAATTTCAGCAATGAAAATTATTGAAGAGCTTGAGGAAAGCAAACGCGGATTGTATAGCGGCGCAGTTGGATATTTTACTCCGGAAGGCGATTTTGATTTTAATGTAGTGATACGAAGTATTCTATATAATGCAAAACTGGAATATGTGTCATTTTCTGTGGGTGGCGCGATCACATCTAAATCTGTTCCCAAACTGGAATATGAAGAATGCCAGTTAAAAGCAAAAGCAATGCTTGAGGCTTTAGGAGGAAAATAGGTTAAAATTTTGCGGTAAACCATCTTCATTTGCCTACTCCAAGACCGAGCTAATTTCTTATCTTTGAGTTCTATGGAAAAAGCTTTTAAGAACCATATAAAATCTGAATTTCCCTACTTGTGCCAAGCCAAGATTCTATTGGCAGTTAGCGGCGGAATAGATAGCGTGGTTTTAGCGCATTTATGCAAGCTTTCTAAACTTAATTTTTCTATAGCACATTGCAATTTTAATCTTCGCGGTTTAGAAAGTGATGCCGATGAAGAATTCGTCCTTGATCTTGCCGAAAAATTAGATGTTGAAGTCTTTATCGAAAATTTCGACACAAAAACCTATGCCGTAGATGAAAAGGTCTCTATTCAAATGGCGGCGCGGGAATTGCGTTATCATTGGTTTGAGGAGCTAAGTTCAGCGTTAAAGTTCGATTATATTTTAACCGCGCATCACGCCAATGATAATCTAGAAACTTTTATAATTAACCTTGTTCGCGGAAGCGGATTAGAAGGTTTTACAGGAATAAAAGCGGTAAATAACAGCGTGATCCGTCCTTTTTTACCTTTTTCAAGAAACGATATTGAAGCTTATGCCAAAAAGTTCAAAATTAAATGGCGTGAGGATAGCAGTAATGCTTCAAATAAATATTTGCGCAACAAGATAAGGCACGATATTGTTCCTATTATGGAAGAATTGAACCCGCAGTTTTTAGATGTTTTTTCCAATACGCAATCCCATTTAAACGACAGTTTAAATCTTGTGGAGGATTATATTGGATTGATCTATCCTGAAATAGTTTCTAAAACTATGTATGGATATAACTTGAAAATAGATTTTTTAAAGAAACTTCCTAATACCAAAGCGGTGATGTATCAGTTGCTTAAAACCTTTGGTTTTTCTGAATGGGAAGATGTATATCAATTATTAGATGCGCAATCTGGAAAGGTTGTTTATTCTGAAACCCATAGATTGATCAAGGATAGAGAAGTTCTTATTCTTGCTGAAAGACATTCAGACAGAAAATCCCAGGAATACCATATTAGTAAAGGCGAAGATATCGTGATGCTTCCAATTGGGAGATTTACGCTTTCTGAAGTAGAGGAGATCGCAATGGCTTCACCAAACTGTGTCTTTCTGAATAAAGAAAAACTCAGTTTTCCGTTAATTCTTAGAAAATGGAACACGGGCGATGTGTTCTATCCTTTTGGAATGAAAGGAAAGAAGAAGATAAGCGACTTTTTTAACGACAATAAATTATCTTTACCCGAGAAGGAAAGTACTTGGTTATTATGCTCTGGAAACGACATTGTTTGGATTGTTAACAGAAGAGCAGATAATAGATTTGCTATTACAGATTCGTCTCAAAAAATATTAAAAATCACCTACACCGTATGAAATATTTCTGGTCACTGCTCCTAATTTTAACCGTTTCATTTTCATCATTTTCACAAGTTTTTACCTCTGCAAATAAAGAGCAGCAAATAGAAGAGCCTATTACTTGGGATTCTCATTTAGAAAAAGAAAATGACAGCATCTACAAACTTAGTTTTACTGCAAAATTGGAAAAAGGCTGGCATTTATATGCACAGGATATAGATGATGAAGGTCCAATTCCCACAACATTCACATTTGCAGACGCAGGAAAAGCCTATGAATTAATAGGAGAAACTTCAGAGCCAAATGTTCCTACCATCTTTGATGAGGTTTTTGGAATGGAGATCAAGTATTTTGAAGAAGAAGCTACCTTTTACCAAACGATAAAAGTATTAGATAAAGATGCGGTAATAGAAGTTGAGGTAGAATTCATGGTATGTAATGACAGCCAGTGTTTACCTCCAGATGTGGTTCCATTTCAATTTTCTGTTGCAGATAATTCTGTAAATAAAGGTTATGCAAATGAAGAGATCTCTCCTTTAGATATTCAAAAAACAGAAGATCTAACCTTAGATCTCAAAGGATGGGATACTTATAAAACTGAAGGAGAAGAAAAAGAAGGTTTTTTAACCGTTTTCTTATTAGGATTCTTAGGCGGACTTATCGCATTGCTTACACCTTGCGTATTTCCAATGATCCCATTAACGGTTTCGTTTTTCACCAAAGGAGCTAAAACAAGAAAACAAGGACTATTTAATGCCATTTTATATGGGGTTTTCATATTCCTAATCTATTTATTATTGAGCCTACCTTTCCATCTTTTAGACAGTCTTGCTCCAGAAATTTTAAATAATATTTCAACTAACGTTACGCTGAATGTGGTGTTCTTTGTGATCTTTATAATATTCGCCTTTTCATTTTTTGGATATTACGAAATCACGCTTCCATCAAGCTGGAGTAGTAAAATGGACGATAAAGCTTCGAGTATAGGAGGAGTTGTAGGAATCTTTTTTATGGCACTTACGCTGGCACTAGTTTCCTTTTCATGTACAGGACCAATCCTTGGTTCTTTATTAGGAGGGTCATTAAGCAGTGATGGAGGTGCAATTCAGCTCTCATTTGGAATGGGTGGATTTGGTCTTGCTTTAGCATTGCCTTTTGCTCTTTTTGCCTTATTCCCGAATTGGCTTAATTCTCTTCCAAAAAGTGGAGGCTGGTTAAATACCGTAAAAGTTGTTCTTGGATTTCTAGAATTAGGTCTTGCTTTCAAATTTTTATCGAATGCAGATCTTGTGGAACATTGGGGAATCTTAAAAAGAGAGATCTTTATTGGGATCTGGATTCTGGTTGGAATTGGATTAATGCTTTATTTATTTGGAATTATAAGATTTCCACATGATGGCCCGAAGAAAAAATTAACCAAGACAAGATTTGGATTTGGAGTTTTAACCTTTGTTTTTGTGCTCTATTTATTTCCAGGATTAAGCAACTCGGCATTTGCAAACCTTAAATTGTTAAGCGGATTTCCACCACCATTGTTCTATAGTGTTTATGAAAAAGATACTCAGGGACCTTTAGGTCTTAAGGCTTATAAGAGTTTCGAGAAAGGTCTTGAAGCAGCGAAAGAAGAGGGAAAACCTATCATGTTAGATTTTACCGGATGGGCCTGTGTGAACTGTAGAAAAATGGAAGAACAAGTATGGAGCGATCCTGCAGTATACGAAGTTCTTAAAAACAACTACATTTTAGTTTCCCTTTACGTAGACGATAGGGAAGACCTTCCGGAGCAAGATCAATTCAACTATGTTCGTGCGAATGGAAGTATTAAAAAAATAAAGACCATCGGTGATAAATGGGCAACGTTCCAAACCGTAAACTTTCAGAATAATTCACAACCATTTTATGTGCTTTTAGATACCGATCTTAAATTATTGAATTCTCCTATTGGATATACTTCCAGTGCGAAGGAATATTTAGCTTGGTTAAATGAAGGTATTCAAAAAGCTGAAACAGACTAAACTTTAAAGTTTTAGAGGTTAAGGACTTAATTTCTATCTTTAGGTTCTTAAAATCTGAAGCTGTGAAATGAACTTTTTTACTAATTGGTTCAATTCATATTTTCTAATAATGATCAAAAAATAATACATCCTTATGAAGTTAACCCTTTCCCCGCTTATTTTTATAATGAGCCTTTTTGTATCTCTTTCTAGCTATTCTCAAACTGCAGAAGAATTCAAAGTAGCCGATAATTACACAAAACAAGAAGTAGAAATTACCATGCGAGATGGAATTAAACTTCATACAACAGTTTACTCTCCAAAAGATACTTCTAAAAAGTATCCAATTATTATGCAGCGTACTCCTTACAGTTCGCAACCTTACGGGGAAGATCAGTTTAGATCTAAGATTGGTCCTAACGAGTTTTTAATGAAAGAAGGGAACATTATTGTATATCAAGATGTTCGTGGAAGATGGATGAGTGAGGGAGTTTATGATAACATGCGAGCTTATATTCCGAAGAAAAAAGGAAAACAAGTAGATGAAGCTAGCGATACTTACGAAACCATCGATTGGTTGGTAAAGAACGTAAAGAATAACAATGGTAAAGTAGGAACTTGGGGAATCTCATATCCTGGATATTATGCCTTATATTCTCTTTTAGATGCCCACCCGGCATTAAAAGCGGTTTCTCCACAGGCTGGAATTGGAGATTTTTTCTTCGACGATTTTCATCATAACGGAGCTTATTTATTAAGCTACTGGAGAGCTACCGCACTTTTTGGCTATGAAAAAACTAAGCCAACAGATTCTGCTTGGTATAAATTCCCAGAGTTAAAATCTAAAGATCAATATCAGTTCTTTTTAGACAACGGTCCGCTTACCAATTTAGATGAATATTATAAAGAAGACAATGTTTTCTGGACTCAGCTGAAGGATCATTCTAGTTACGATGAGTTCTGGAAATCCAGAGGGCTTATTCAGCATTTAAAAGACATTAAGCCAGCGGTAATGATAGTTGGTGGATTGTTTGATGCCGAAGATCTTTACGGACCATTACAATCTTACAAGAATATCGAAAAGAAAAGTGATAATTATAACACCATAGTTTTTGGACCATGGAGCCACGGAGATTGGGCGAGAAGTTCTAAAAGACAGGCGATAGGAAACGTATATTTTGGAGATGATATTTCTGAAGATTTCCAAAGAGATATTGAAACTAAATTTTTTAACCACTTTTTAAAAGGAGATGGATCTAAAGAGTCTGGATTGCCGGAAGCATATATTTATGACACCGGAAATATGAAATGGGATACTTTTGAAGTATGGCCTCCAAAACAAACCACTACTAAAAAGATGTTCTTAGGTGCAGATGAAACTTTAACTGAAGCAGCTTCAGATACAGAAGTATCTTTTGTGAGCGATCCAAAGAAACCGGTTCCGTATTCAGAAGATATTAAAATGGTGTTCACGCCAAGAAAATATATGACAGATGATCAGCGTTTTGCCGCTAGAAGACCAGATGTTATGGTGTATGAAACTCCGGTTTTAGAGGAAGACATGAGTTTGGTTGGTGCAATTCAAGCGCATTTGCATATTGCTACCACAGGAACAGATGCAGATTGGATCGTGAAGGTTATAGATGTATATCCAGAAGATGCTGAAGATACTGAGGAAACACAAGCGTATTTAAAAATGAGTAACTATCACATGATGGTTAGAAGTGAAGTGATGAGAGGAAGATTTAGAAATAGTTTTGAAAATCCAGAGCCTTTTGAAGCTGGTAAGAAAACTATAGTTGCTTTCGAGTTACAAGATGTAAATCATACTTTCAAAAAAGGGCACAAGCTTCAGATACAAGTTCAAAGCACTTGGTTCCCGCTAATAGATCTAAATCCGCAGACTTTTGTTCCGAATATTTTTAAAGCAAAAGCAGAAGATTTCAAGAAACAGACTCACACAGTTTACGGAGATTCTTATGTTGAATTTTCTGTGCTTCAGGAATAGAACTCAGATTTATACGTTTACTAAGAAGATTCATTAAATAACATAAAATTGATTGAATGAAGATTAGAAAAAATAGTTTGTTGATTTTATTGTCTGTCTTAACGCTTGTTTCCTGCAAAGAGGAAAATGAAACTTCGAATGCATCCTCCGCAGAGATCCAAGAGAATTCGGCCAAATTAAATGCCTATTTCGATACAGAATTTGAAAAGGATGTGGCAGATTCTCCAATGATGCACACCATGTTAGGTAGAAAAACCGATTATGGAAAATGGGACGATTTTTCTACCATGCATTACACTAAGGATCTAGAAAAGGCAAAGGAAAGGTTAGATTATGTAAATAAGAAGGTAGACGATGTTGCTTTAGATGAAGCTACGCGGTTAAGTTTGCGTTTGTACAAGCAAAATCTCGAAGATGAAATAGCAGATTATGATTATAGATTTTATGATTATCCTGTGAACCAAATGCACGGGTATCAATCTGAAATTCCATCGTTTTTAATCAACATGCACCGTATAGATTCTGTGCCAGATGCAGAAGCTTACATTGCTAGATTAAATGGAGTTCCAAAGGTTTTTGAAGATGTGGTAGAAGGTTTAAAACTTAGAGAGCAGAATGGAATTTTGCCTCCCTTATTTGTTTTTGAAAAGGTGATAGATGATTCCAGAAATGTGATTAAAGGAAAGCCATTTACAAGTTCTAAAGAAGCCAGCGCTTTATTGGAAGATTTTAAAAGCAAAGTAGAAAAGTTGAAGCTTCCTAAAGAGCAGGAATTAAAACTGCTAAGAGAAGCCGAAAAAGCATTGATAAACTCAGTAAAACCAGCTTACGAAAGTCTGATCGCTACTTTAGAAGATCAGCAACAACGAGCAACCACAGATCACGGAGCTTGGAAATTTCCAAAAGGGGAAGATTACTATAACAACCGTCTAAAAAGGATAACCACTACCAGTTTAAAGGCGAACGAGATCCATGAGATCGGATTGAGCGAAGTTGCTAGAATTCATCGTGAGATGGAAGTTATCATGAAACAGGTTGGTTTTAAAGGATCGCTTCAAGATTTCTTCGAATTTATGAGAACAGATAAGCAATTTTACTATCCTAATACACCGGAAGGTAAAAAACGTTATTTAACTGAAGCTACTGGGCTTATAAGCGAGATGAAAGGGAAATTGGATGAGATGTTCTTGACAAAGCCAAAAGCAGATATCGTAGTTAAAGCGGTTGAAGCATTTAGAGAGAAAAGTGCTGGAAAAGCCTTTTATCAAGAACC
>CAZWSP010000146.1:0-7329 GCA_964636585.1 uncultured Antarcticibacterium sp. | reverse complement strand
AGATTAAAATTTATATCTTTGAAACTCACGCAATAATCTGCAAAATATATACCAGCATATGATAAAATTTGCCCTAATTAAAGAGCGTAAAACTCCACCAGATAGAAGAGTAGTTTTCTCTCCTTCAAAATTACAAGAGATCGTTCAAGAATTTCCAGAGGCAAGTTTTAAGGTAGAAGCTTCAGATATCAGAATCTTTAAAGATTCAGAATACAAAGATTCCGGCTTCGAAGTAACTCAAGATATTTCAGATTGTGATGTGCTGTTAGGAGTGAAGGAAGTGCCAATCGCCAATCTAATTCCGAATAAAAAATACTTTTTCTTTTCTCATACCATAAAAAAGCAGCCTTATAATAGAGATCTTCTAATTGCTGTTTTAAAGAATAATATAGAATTGTATGACCATGAAGTTATAGTAAAGGAAAAAGGAAACAGATTAATAGGTTTTGGTAGATATGCTGGTTTAGTAGGAGCTTACAATGGATTTCGTGCTTTAGGAATAAGAGATAATCTATATGAACTTCCAAAAGTTGAAGCCTTAGCAGATTTAAGATCTGTATTAAAGGAATTAGATACTATTAGTCTTCCAAATATAAAGATTCTGCTAACAGGTTCTGGGAAAGTAGCTCACGGTGCAAAGGAAATCTTAGATCATTTAAAGATAAAACAAGTAAGCGTTTCAGAATATTTGGCGAACCAATTTCAAGAGCCCGTGTATGCTTTGGTAGATGTGTTAGATTATAATATTCATAACAGCGGAATAAATACTACCAACCGACATTTTTATAAACATCCAGAAGAATATAGATCGAACTTTATGCGATTCGCGAAGGTGACCGATTATTTTATAGCAGGACATTTTTACGGAGATGGCGCTCCCGTATTTTTTACTCAGAAAGATGCCAATTCATCTGATTTCAAAATTAATTTAATTGCAGATGTTTCTTGCGATATTGGAATTCCAATTGCTAGCACAATAAGACCTTCCACGATTTCGGACCCCTTTTATGGGTACGATCCTAAAACCGGAATGGAAACCAAATTCAATGAAAAAGGAAGTATTACGGTTATGGCAGTAGATAATTTGCCTTGTGAATTACCAAGAGATGCTAGTGAAGGATTTGGTGAAATGTTTAAAAAACATGTAATTCCCGCATTTTTCGATGGGGATAAAGATGGGATTTTACAAAGAGCGCAAATGACCACTGCTGGTAAGTTAACTCCTAGATTTAGTTATCTCCAGGCATATGTAGATGGTGAGAAATAGAAATTTGTCAAAAGTATAAATAAAAAAAGCCCCGGAAATTCCGAGGCTTTTTTTTATAAAATAATTTGTTTTATAGATTCAATCTTGGTTCATCAGAATCGTCAAGATCATCATTTCTATTAAGATCATTTCGATCGCTATCTTGATTGAAATTTCTATTAGTATCTGGATTTCTAGGGGTTACTTTTGGAGTTTCAACATTTGGTGAATCATCCTTAAATTTCTGAATGATCTCTCTAAAATGTTCTCCAGCAGCTTCTCTACCACCAAGTCCATAACTCAATGCAAAAGCAACGGCAAGCGCACCTAGAATAAGTCCGAATGCTAACTCTACAATTTCATTTGCAATCCCCATAGTGCGTAATGCAATTGCAATAAACAATGCTAAAGATGCCCATCTTACAATACTTGCAATAAAGCTATTGTTGTTAGATTTTGTCATGGTGTTATAGATCATTACAGAAATGTAATTACCTATTGCAAGAATGATCAATCCAAAGATTATTTGTCCTGTTACTTCTAATATCTGATTTAAGATCTCTGTTAATCTATCTAATCCTAAGATTTCTACAGCAGTAATTACTCCGAAGAAAACAAGGAAGAAATAAATAAGGTTAGCAATGATCTTAGATAAAGATTGATTAGCGCCAATCATGTTTTGGATCTGAATTTTTTCAGCTAAAGAATCTAAACCTAGACTCTTAAAAAGGTCTTCTAAGAAATCTGCAAGAAATTTACCACCCCAAATAAATACTGATAATACTAAAGCTGCTATAATTATTTCACCCAACATTTCAGTAAAACCGTATAAGATATCATTTGCTGGTTCAGAAATAGCTTCTAATTGAAGCGCATTAAATGCCTGAATTAAAAAGGGAACAAAAATGATGATAAACACCACTTTTTTAATAATACTTACTAATTTATCTGTATCCTGAAAACCGGTTTTGTCTACCACTTTATCTAAGAAACTTCCACCAATTCCAATAAGGTTGGAAACGAATTTTGCTAGAATATATCCTATAAATCCTATTAATACTGCACCAATAATATTTGGAACAAAGGATAAGAATTCATTCATCATATTTTCGAGCGGGGTAAGCACTTGATCTATCCCAAGTATTTCTAATACAATAAGGATCACAATGATCATGATGAGGTAGTAGAAGATATTGGCGAGAAATACATTGGTATCTCCAACTTCACTTCTTCCAAATACTTTCTCGTCCCATCGAGTTTTTCTAAGCAACCTAACAACAAGGGCTTTTATTCCTCTGGCAATAAGCCATCCTACTAATAATACTAATAAGGCGCCTAAAAGATCAGGTAAGAAATCTGATACTTGATCGGCAAAATTTTCGAGTTGATTTTCCATTCTATAATTTGAGTTTTAAGGTTAGGGGACTCAAATTAATAAAATGGAATGCCTATAAATAGGCTCTTAACAACATTTTATAGGTATTTGATATAAAACAGTAAGATCTATTTGGAATACGTCAATTTCTAAGCAAAAAAATTAGATTATAATGAATTTACCGTCTTTCTTATGGAAGTTAAATTGGTGAGTAATTTTTCAAGATATTTAAGATCTAGCATATTCGCACCGTCACTTTTCGCATTTGCAGGATCAAAATGGGTTTCTATAAATAAGCCATCTACATTGTTCACAATTCCGGCACGCGCAATTGTTTCGATCATATCTGGTCTTCCGCCTGTAACTCCGCTGCTCTGATTTGGCTGTTGTAAAGAATGGGTTACATCCAAAACCGTTGGAGCATATTCTCTCATAGTAGGAATTCCTCTAAAATCTACGATCATGTCCTGATAACCGAACATTGTTCCTCTATCGGTAATCATTACCTGCTCATTATTACAATCGGTCACCTTAGTAACGGCATGTTTCATACTTTCCGGACTCATAAATTGTCCTTTTTTAAGATTCACTACTTTTCCAGTGTTTGCTGCTGCAACTACCAGATCTGTTTGTCTTACTAGAAATGCTGGGATCTGTAAAATATCTACATATTCTGCCGCCATTGCAGCATCGCTTATTTCATGAATATCTGTAACTGTTGGGACCTTAAAGGTCTCAGAAACTTTTCTCAAAATCTTAAGTGCCTTTTCATCTCCAATCCCAGTAAAACTATCAATTCTGCTTCGGTTTGCTTTTTTAAATGAACCCTTAAAAACATAAGGGATCTCAAGTTTATTAGTGATCTCCATAACTTTTTCAGCAATTCTTAAAGCCATTTCTTCACTTTCTATAGCACAAGGACCGGCTAATAAAAAGAAGTTGTTGCTATTGATATGTTGTAATTGTGGGATTTTCTCTAGTTTCATGGGATTCATTTAAGTGGCAAAGATAAGGATATGCAAACTTATTGACCAGCTAAAAATAAGGGATTTCTAGTAGCTTAAATTTTTTAAGCGGAATCTAACCTCTAATTAAATTTTGTAATTTACTGTTGACAAACTAATTCGATAAATTATGCAAATACAAGATCTTTTATTGCCCGAATTTCAGCAGGAAATTGAGCTTACCGAAAAGTTTTTAAGGAGATTACCAGAAGATAAGCTAGGTTGGAAACCACATAACAAGTCTATGAGCATTTTAGAATTAAGCAATCACTTAGCTGAAATCCCAAGCTGGATAACTATTGCGATGAACGAAGATGAGTTGAAAATGGATGAATATAAACCCAGCGAGCTTAAAACTGTGGAAGAGCTAGTTTCTAAATTAAATATGGATGCAGCGGAAACGGTAAAATCTCTGAAGAAAGAGGATGAAGAATATCAGAAAAACTGGAAAATGACCATGGGCGGGAAAACAGTGATGGAAATGCCGCGACTTCAGATCTTACGAAAAGTATTTTTAAATCAATTCCCACATCATAGAGCGCAATTGGGAGTTTATTATAGATTATTGGATATTCCAGTGCCTGCTACGTATGGGCCTTCAGCAGATGAATATTAAGGAAAGATTAAATTCAGCTTATAATAAATTTAAACGCTGCATTAATTCAGGCCTGTTAGAACGGCTAATTGGAACTACATGCTTAGATATAAGCAAGCTGTTATCTTTTATATCTACAATTTCCTTGATATTAATAATAAAGGAACGGTGAACCTTGATGAAATAATCTCGGTGAATTCGTTTTTCTATCTTTTTAAGCGTAGAATGCACGGTATAATTCTTCTGTTCGGTTTTTATTAAAATATAATCTCCTTTGGCTTCAATTACTTGAATAGAAGGAATATCAATTTTAATTAGTTTCCTGTCCACATTCACAAAAAGATCGTCTATTCCAGATGCATCTGTAACAACGCTATGGTTTACTTCTTTAATTTCTGAAGTCTTTTTAAGAATAGCTTTTTGTACCGCTTTCTGAAATCTATCTACGGTGATTGGCTTTACCAGATAATCTACTATAGAATCATATTCAAAAGCCTTGATAGCAAAATTCTTATCGGAAGTGGTAAGGATGATCTTTGCCTTACTGCTAATGGTTTGGATAAAATCGAAACCATCAAATCCGGGCATATGGATGTCCAAAAATATAAGATCTACTTTTGGGTGGGTGTTTAAATACTTTATAGCATCTATTCCACTACTAAATTCTTTGGAATCTGCAATATTAGAGTCGTTTGTTGCATATTGCACAATGATAGCTCTTGCTAATTCCTCATCGTCTACTATTATACAATTCATTCTTCTGGGGCTTCTATAGAATTTAGGAAATCCGTCATGGTTACCAGTATTTCGTCAAATTCAAATTTTAATTCGCAATTACCTTTGCGTAAAGCATTCTCAAAAAGTACTGCTGTTTCGTACCCTTTCTTAAGTCCAAATATATTTATTTTATGATTTAATTTATGGACGTTTCCTGCAACTTTTAAATAATCCTTCTCTAAGCAGTTCTCATTATAAAGGGCAATTTCCAGCGGTAACTCCTTTCTTATTATTGCTAAGAGCTTTTTTTCAAATTCCATATCTCCTGCCGCAATATCCTTTATCATTCTAAGTGTAGGTTGTTCGGGCATGATTTATTTCAAAGAGAAAATTAATTAATTTTTAAATTTAATAAAAATAAGGTTAGTAGCTCTTTATCTTTATGGGTTTCCTAAAAATATTATTTTTTTTGAAATTTGGAAGAGGGAAGCTTCAAAAGTGAGCTGTTATGGTAGTGATTGGAGGAAGGAAACTGAAATTGAGTAGGCCTAAGTAAAGCTAATAATATAAAGGAGGCGTCTTAAAAGCCGCATTGTAGGGAAATCTGGTTTTATACACCTCCAATATATACATGTTGTGCAAATAACATTGTACTGTTTAACCTAAGAAGCTGTGCTAATTCTATTTATCTGAAAAAATTCGAACAAACTTTTCACTTCTTTTAAATATTCTGAATACTTCAGTTGCTTTCTGATGTTTCCAGTAACGTTTATTCTTAATTCCTCGATCATCTCTGTGTGAGTGTCGCAGTTTGTAAGTATGACTGAAGGAATGTTTTTAAGAATAGGATCAGATTTAAAAATATTCAGCAATTCAAAACCATCCATTTTAGAGGCATTAATATCTACAATAATCGCATTTGGCAGCATATTAGTATCGGCCAATTCGCCAAGAGTGATCAAGGCATCTTCGCCATTATCTGCTTCAATTAAGTTATGATTAATGTTCAACGTGTCCATGCATCGTCTCAACTTCATGACTTCCAAAGAGTCATTTGTAACCAATAAAATTGAAAATGTATCCAATATTTAGTTTGTTTAGTTCTTAGGGCTTATGCAAATATCTTAAGCTTTTGAATTTCTAGATTTAAAAATTCGTTGATTTAAACAAATTAATCGGTAAATGGTTGATTATTGGACGATTCGTGAAAAATGAAGAATTTAAGCTAAGTCTTTCTCTCATAGGAAATTACTTTAATCTAAGAATATTTGAGAAGTATGGTATTTTCGAGAAAAAAAGCGGTACTTTTGCAGCCTTAAAAATGAGGCGTTTATATGAAAGCTACTAAAAATATTGCAATTATTGCACACGTTGACCACGGTAAAACAACCTTGGTTGATAAGATTATGTACCATTGTCAACTTTTTCGTGATAACGAAAATACGGGCGATCTTATTTTGGATAATAACGATTTGGAACGTGAACGTGGAATCACAATTACTTCCAAAAACGTTTCTGTTGTTTATAAAGACACAAAAATTAATATAATTGATACTCCTGGTCACGCCGATTTTGGTGGAGAGGTAGAGCGAGTATTAAACATGGCAGATGGAGTTTTACTTTTAGTAGATGCCTTTGAAGGTCCTATGCCACAAACAAGATTTGTTTTGCAAAAAGCGATAGATCTTGGATTGAAGCCTTGTGTAGTTATAAATAAAGTAGATAAAGAAAACTGTACTCCAGAAGAAGTTCATGAGAAGGTTTTTGATCTAATGTTTGAATTAGGTGCAGAAGAATGGCAACTAGATTTCCCAACTGTTTACGGTTCAGCTAAGAATAACTGGATGAGTGACGATTGGAGAAACCAAACTGACAATATCGAACCATTATTAGACATGGTTTTAGAACATATTAAATCTCCAGTTATTGAAGAAGGATCTACACAAATGTTGATCACTTCTTTAGACTTTTCATCTTTTACAGGACGAATTGCAATTGGAAGATTACAAAGAGGAAAATTAAAAGAAGGTATGTCGGTATCTTTGGTGAAGCGTGATGGAAGCATCAAGAAAACCAAGATCAAGGAATTACATACTTTCGAAGGATTAGGAAGAAGAAAGATAGAAGAAGTAGAAGCAGGAGATATTTGTGCTATAGTTGGTCTTGAAGGATTTGAAATTGGTGATACCGTTGCTGATATCGAAAACCCAGAAGGTTTAAAAACTATCGCTATTGATGAGCCTACAATGAGTATGCTTTTTACAATTAACGATTCTCCATTCTTTGGACAAGACGGTAAATTTGTAACATCTAGACATATTAGAGAGCGTTTGGCTAAGGAACTTGAAAAGAACCTTGCATTAAAAGTTGAACCTACAGATAGTGCAGATAA
>CAZWSP010000145.1:0-7394 GCA_964636585.1 uncultured Antarcticibacterium sp. | reverse complement strand
GCTTTAGAAAAAGCATCCGAATATGTAAGCCAATCGGCAGTTGAGCCGGATGTTATATTTTTTGACCTTCCGGGAACAGCCAATACCAAAGGCGTACTGACCACTTTGAAATCAATGGATTTTATCTTTTCCCCCATTACCGCCGACCGTTTGGTCGTGGAAAGCACGTTGGGCTTTACCAAAGCATTTCTTGGGCTTCCGAAAACGGAAAGTGGTATCGAGGAGCAGGCTATCTGGCTGTTCTGGAACCAAGTGGACGGCAGGGAAAAAACTGGTTTATACGATGCGTATCAAAGTGTCGTCAAAGAACTCGGACTGACAATAATGGAAACAAGAATAATGGACAGCAAGCGTTTCCGAAAGGAAACAGACGATACGGGAAATTATGTATTCAGGTCAAGTTTGCTGCCTGCCGAAACACAGTTAATGAAAGCAACCAGAATGGATTTGTTTGTAGAGGAATTTTTAAAAATCGTCCATTTATAAATTATTGAATTATGGCATCTGAGAAGAAAAATAATGATTTTGAAAAGCCTAATGTTGATGAGGATTATTTGATGAACATCATAAGTGGCGATGAGCCTTCACCTAAAAATAATCATCAACAGGAGGTTCCAAAGGAAATCAAGCCTAGGGAAAAAGTCCGAAACAGTTCTAAGAAAGTGGATTATGAAGAAACATTTTTGGTCAACCGGTTTCCTTCAGGTCGTAACGGCAAGGTCGTTTACATACGTCCCGAATATCACGAAAGGCTACTCCGCATTGTACACTTAACAAGGGAAGAGAAAACAACCCTTTACTCATACATCGACAATATCCTTGAACATCACTTTAGCGAGTTCGGGGACGATATTACCCATTATTTCAACGAACGGTTTAAACCCATTTTATAAGGTATGGAAACAGTAATTGTGATATGCCTGCTGATAGTAATTGCCCTGCTTTTACAGGATAAAATTGTCATTAAAAAAAGGTCGGAGCAAGAACCTACACGGGAGATAGTAAATCCCAACCTGCCCGATATTATGGGACAGCCTAAACCTATGAGAAGTCTTTCAGTGCCAAAGACCACCAATGAACGCCAAATTCCAGAACCTGATATAAATCCCGATAAATTAGACATTGAATACGACGAAAATGAAAACGTAGGTGTTCAAATTCCGCAGGAAGAACTGGACGAAGTTTTCAGAAATATGCCTGATTTTGAGGAAGAGGAAGAAGAATGGAACAGGTATGGAATATCCGGTGGCGATAACGGTTTTGCCCAAGGGGTTACCTTCGAAGAACTAAGCTCCGTGGGGATACTGCTGCAAAAAGAAAATTTAGAGCCATCTCAAAAGGAAACAGCGGCAGCAATAGTTCAGAAAATACAGGGAACCGAATTATTCAGCCTATTGGAGAATTCTATGGAAAGTGCCTCCCGTAAAATAGCGGAGCTGTTGGACGGGAGCCTTTCCACTGATGCAGATTCCAGTTCTTCCATTTTGCGGAAAAATGATTTGGAGGATTTTGATATTGGGGAGTTTGTATAGACTTCCCTTTGTCTTTTTTAACAGCAAAGAGATATGAGAAGTGAATTACCGGAAATTGAAATCGAGGGAACGGAATACCTGTTCGATATTAATCAACTCGCATTGATTGAAAAAGACAGACCTGAAGAAAGGAAACTGTTTTTTGACGAGATGAATGATTGCGGAACACATTATGAATTTGTGTACAATCTCAACTCTAAACGTCTTGACCCATTAAGAACACAGGACGGAATAGGTGCGTATATTATCGGAAAACACAGCTTCGCTAACGTTAAAGTACCACGAATTGGTGAGATAGACCCATAGGGCATAAGCAAGAAATATAATTGCTCCCTTGATGACATCCGCAAAAAAAAGCGATTTTGAGATAATGGTTAACCAGGAAGCCTATGATTTGCGTGTAAACAAAGGTGTTTTGCCAACCATTGAAATTGCAGGGCATACCTTCTATGTGGATTTACGGATGGATAAACTCCGACCTAAAGACGATTTTCTTTCCAATGGCATTGTATTCTCGGATATAGAAAGATACTACGATTTAGAAAAAAGAACCTATACCATTCCTTACAATCCGAAGACTCACGAATTTCAGGAACCTGATTATTTAAATCTAAAAGAGCTTCCCAAAGATTTAATCGCTGTGAGATTTCCCTCTGAAAGATTACTTGATAGAATAGGCTGGAACAGGAAATATGGATTTGAACTCACACACGGGCTGGTAAAGAACGGTTTAAAATTACAGTTTGCTGCAACGAATATTCCGTGGAAAAAAACTTTTCTTGTCGATTTGATTAAAAACAACCTCAAAGCGGAAAAGAAGCTAAAAAAAGCTGCCGAAAAACAACAGCCAATCCACCGACCAAAGCAAAGTAAAGGACGAAGAATGTAAATTTGAAACACTAACTATTGAAATGTCAAACGGTGCAATTCAAGGTATGCTTATAAGAATTACACATAGTTATTTAAAAACTATCTTTTTCCTTGTATATAGTGACCTTAGGTGATAGCAATTACGTTATCATTTCCAAACCATACTTTAGCCTTTGCTACCACCTGTGCATCAGGACTATGAAAGAAAACTGCTAAGTTTTCTTTAGCCCGTGTACAGCAGACATAAAATATTTTTTGTGTTCTGTCCAATACCGTTGCTGAACCTGTTTCTAAAAAAAGATTTCCAAAATTATAATTGTTCCAACCTCCATTGTCAAGAACAACCAAAACATTATCAAATTCAGCACCTTTTGTTTTATGTTGTGTCGAAAAAGGCGTTTGCCCTTCTAAATATTGATAAAGTTTTTGAAACTCACTAAACTTTACTTCTTTTACACGATTGTACAAATACTCTTTTTTTTCCTTAAAATCAAGGAGCTTATCATCAATTATACAAATTCCTCGTTCGTTAGCTTCGGTAATTATATCTTCAATAGTTTTATCTCCGACGTTTATAAGACTTTCGATATTTTCTTTAAGCTCTCTTTTCTTCGCAATACTTACTACCATAAAACGGTAATCCGTTGCTCTTAAAAATTCATTATATCGCTTATTTTGGTAAAGAGAAATAATCGTTTGTATTTTAAACAAGTGCTTAATCAGATTATCTCGTTTTGAACCTTTCTTGCTTTCATCATTCTCATCTTGTTTTTTGTCGTCTATAAGAGCATCTTTGCTCAAATACATCTTTCTTACTTCAGAGAATGGTCTATCTTTCAATTGGTTGTACAACTCCGCTTTTACAGGGTCAGCTAATAAAATATCCTTTTTTAGTTGCCTTTTTATATTTTTTAATTGAAACCTATCAACGACTGCATCAAATGTATCGTCCTCGTTGATTTCAATTTCGGGTCTGTTGTTCTTCTTATTGTATTTTATCTTTTCAAGAATTTCAGATTTCAATCCAAGTACAGGGTCATCATCATAAATATCCATAAGTGTTCTAAACCCTGCTTTGCCTGCAATCAAATTATGAGTAAGGTTCAGTTCCTTTGTTTCTTTTGAATTATTGAAATTCCAGCTATAATTATCTTCCAAGAACTTTTCAACCTTACTAATATCGCCATCATTAGAATGTAGAAACAGTACACTACCTTGCTTTACTACACCTTCAACCATATTGGGTGCATTGGGGTCGGTAGAAGGTTCTTGTGTTATACCGTCAGTCCGAAGTTTATTTGCCAAATTAATTACGAGTTGAGGGTTTCTTCTATTCTGTTTTTTGGGAATTTCATTTACAGTATCTACACCATCTCCTTTATATTCATCTAAATTTCCAATACCATCTTCGTAAATTGATTGCATTGCATCACCAAAGAAGCCAATAATATTTTTTCTTTTGCTTTTCTTAAAATGTGCAAGAAAGGTATCTACAACAGCCTTGTTAGTATCTTGGTATTCATCAATAAAAATGAACTTGTATTTATCTTTTACAATACTGCTAAGTTTGGGGTATTTCTCAAAAAGATAGTTTGCAACTATGAGCAACTCATCGTGAGAAATTATTCCTTCACGCAATCGTACAAACTCTTTATACTGTACTCCGTCCGATAAATTATCAAAATAGTTTTCAGGAATAGGATTTGCATCATCAATTGAAATTTTACCAACATCTTCATTGTTTGCTAATGAAATGATAGCCTCTTTAAGTTCCCTTTGAAAGTGTTTTATATTATCCCATAAGAAGTCGTGAATTGTAGATACATTTAGGTTCTTGTGATTTACTCTTTCTTCGATTTCCTTTACTGCTGCATTGGTATATGTCATACAAGCTACTTTTGCTGTTGGGTTTTCAGCTATTACCTGACGAATAACACTTACCAACGAATAGGTTTTACCACTTCCTGCACCACCACTTAAAAGAAAATTTCTTCCGTCATCAATTGATTGAAAAATTCCCTGTGCTTCGGGTTCTAAGTTTAATCTTGCTTCAACCATAATAAGCCGTTTTTAATATACACAGGAATATTCCAATTACTAAAATCCTTATCGCTGTGATATAAAATATCCAATGCAAAATGAGTTTTCTTTTTGATACAAGAACCCGCTAAAATATAAGCATTACTTACACCATCATCAAATAATTTTCTGTTTTGTAACCCTTGAAATTCATCTTTCTTGCCGTTTACGAACACTCGGTTTATGTGGATAAAAGCATCCTCAAAACTCCGCGCGTGATAGGTGTCTTCTTCCTGCTGATAACATATACAAAGCGTAGAACTTCCAATTACAATTGTTCTGTTTCCAACAGGCAGTGCTTTTAAATCATCCCAAGTAACTTCTTTAAGAAAATGGTTGATTGCAGAATTACTTGTTTTCGTACCTTCATTAACAGGGCAAGCCCCCCAAACATCTTGTCCTTTCTCATCTTGTTTCACAACTTTGATAGCATCAATATCCGTTAAAATCAGAGATTTTATCCCCAAAAATTCAATAAACTTCTCAAAGATTTGAGAATAAGCCCCCACTTCGATGATTGATATATTTTGAGATAATAGTGGGAGAAAAGTATCGTCTTTACCTTCTGCTTTTAAACGAGTTGCTTCCTCCAAATCAACTTTCCGCATAAAAGTTGGTATCAATATTCTTTCTGTATCTCCCTCGATTAGAACCGCTTTATCGGCAAAGAAAATTTCAGCCCTACTTATAGTCAAATATTGTTTTAGAAACTGGTATTGATTTGGGTCGGCATCATATTGGTTTCTCAAATCTGAAAGATTTTTCGCAGTTACATTGTTCTTTGCTTCTGCTTTCAAATATTTAATATCATCAAAATCACTATCTGCAACAATGTGAGATGAATGTGTTGTAATTATGTATTGAAGCGGTCTATATATTCCGTCATCTCTTTTTATACCTTCAGCAAGTAATTTCTTTATGTTTTTAATAAAGACATACTGCATTTGTGGGTGGGTATGTGCTTCAGGTTCTTCAATGACTAACAAATTTATATCTGCTGGCCTTTTGTCTTTATCCCTTTTGAAATCCTGGACAAGAATTTCAATTTCAAAAATCATACTTATAAGGTTCATATAGCCTAAGCCATTATAATGTTCCGGCAGCTTATGGTCATCGTGGGTATATACTACGGTTGTATTTCCTTCAAGTAATTCCCTATGTTGCAATGTTGAAATTATAGCTATGTCCGTGTCATTCAGTTTTATTCCTCCAAAATCTTGTACCTTCTTTATTACATCGCTGAACAGGTCTTTGTATATATCGCTTAATGTACTATCGGTTTCTGAAAGCTGATCCTTAAAGTCTTCAGTAGCTTGATTTTTATCGCTGTTATCTTCTTTCTTTTTATAAAGATTGGATGTTTGTTTAGATAATGTGTTTTCTTTTTCTTTATTGGTTACATCACGCCTTGCACTAATGTATTTGAAACCTATTATATCTTTAATGCTAATTCCTTCACTTTCAAGGTCTATAAAGTTAGTATCATCGACTGTATTAGTAGCCATATCATACTCAAAAGACATCTTATGAGTATGGAAATAATTATCTAATTCTTGCTTTAGAAATTCTTTTAATTCTCTGGGTTTGATTTTCTTTTTCTCATCTATCTTAGCCTTTTCACTTGCGGCAAAAGCAGCATAATCTGTTTTAATTTTTAGAAAATCACTATAGGTAACTGTATATTCAAACCCTAATACAATTTTGTTGTTGTCAGGGTCTAAATCCATCAGTACTCTACTAACATTTGATAAATCATCAGCCTCATTATATTCAATATAAATTTTCAGTTTAACACCTTTGGGTGGAAATTCGTCAGGAACATCAGGAGATTTTATAAGACCTTCTAATTCGTTTTTAAAATCTATATTCAAGTCGTCATAAGAAAATTTACTTTTCTCATTCAAGAATTTATCAAGAACAGAAAGAATAGAGGTTTTTCCTGTATTATTTTTTCCAATAACTAAGGAAAGGTCTTCTTCCAAATCCATTGAAAAATTCTTCAACAAACGAAAATTCTCAACTTCAATTTTTATTATCTTCATAATAGCTGTTTATCATATTTAATTAGTTTTTCTTTCCCTCTTGTTTCAACCTTTTTTGTGTCATTTTTAAAGCTTGTTCAGCTAATGGCTCATTTTGCAATAACTCAATCATTTTATCAGAAAGCCACAAAACCAATAATTCATCAATAGAAACATTCAAAAATTCTGCAAGCTTTTCTAAATGTTTTCTCGGCAACAGCCTTTCCTCATTCTCAACCTTACTGATAAAAGCGTTATCCAACTCCAAAGCTGCTCCAACTTCTCTAAGGAACAAACCTTTGCTTTCTCTCAATTCTTTTATACGTTTCCCAAATGTCATTTTGAATTTTTAAGACTTGTCTAAATAATTCAAATTTAGAAAAAATAGATTAATAAAAAAGGATTTAAGCTTTTCATTATGCCACTCACAGCCAACTAATTCCTCTGATTTCCAATTTGTTATAACGCCTCAATTTCCATAACACCTTTGTCACGAAAGCCCGCAAGGAGCGGGAAATAGTAACAAAATAATGTGTTTCAATTATGGAAAAACAAAGAAAAAAAGTTTTGCTGGCAGTGGTGGCCATGCTGTCAGGAACTGGTGTGTTCGCACAGGGAAACGGTACCGCCGGAATCAATGAGGCTACTCAAATGGTCACCTCTTATTTCGATCCCGCTACACAGCTCATCTACGCCATCGGGGCCGTGGTCGGTCTTATCGGAGGCGTTAAAGT
The DNA here is from genome assembly GCA_964636585.1 of uncultured Antarcticibacterium sp. Taxonomy (GTDB): domain Bacteria; phylum Bacteroidota; class Bacteroidia; order Flavobacteriales; family Flavobacteriaceae; genus Gillisia. The sequence goes on along the minus strand of CAZWSP010000145.1, from coordinate 158 downwards.
GTACAACAAATTCAGTAGTGGCGATCCTGATACCAGTAAGACTGCGGCAAGTTGGTTCGGAGCCTGTATCTTCTTAATTGTAGCTGCTACCATTCTCCGTTCCTTCTTCCTTTAATCCTTAGACTTATGAATACTTACAATATCAATAAAGGCATTGG
>CAZWSP010000144.1:0-7467 GCA_964636585.1 uncultured Antarcticibacterium sp. | reverse complement strand
GTCTTACCGCTTACCATTTTATTAACTTCCATTATGACCTTTGGAAGTTTTGCAGAGAATTATGAATTTGCAGCCATGAAATCTGCCGGGATCTCCTTACAGAGAGCTATGAGAAGCTTAACTGTATTCATTATTTTCATCAGTTTAGTTGCTTTTTTCTTTTCCAATAATGTTATTCCTGCAGCCGAATTTAAATCTATAAATCTTAGAAAGAACATCGCGCAATTAAAACCTGCAATGGCTATTTCTGAAGGTATTTTTAATGATGTAGGAGAATTTAATATCAAGGTGGATGAAAAGACCGGAGACAACGATCAATATCTAAAAAATGTAATTATCCATCAGAAATCCAATCAGGGTGGAAACATGACGGTTATAAAAGCTACTGAAGGGGAATTAGTAGGAAGCACAAATTCTGCATTGCTTTCTTTAATTCTGAAGGATGGGAATTATTACGATGAAATTCAGCAGAACGATCCTACCAAAAGAAACAATAAGCCATTTACAAAAAGTTATTTCAAGGAATATGTTATCAACATAGATCTGTCCAACTTCAATAATGTAGATATGGATGATGAGAATTACAGGAATTCTCAGAATATGCTGAAGATCGGGGAACTTACTGAAAGTATCGACTCCTTCTCTACAGCCTATAATCAGGAAATGAACAGATTTGCCGAGGTAATGTATAGCAGAACCGGCGCTTCCTATTTTGCAGCCAATTATAAAGCGGTAGATTCTATAACCGAATTCGACGATACGGTTCTGGAACTCTATGACAATAAAGTGGGACTTCAAATAGTAGATCTTGCATTAGGAACCATAAATGCTTCCTTATCTAATGTTGCTATAAAAAAACAGGAGTTTAAGAACAGTACGAGACAACTTAATAAATTTGAGATTGCCCTACACGAAAAATATGTTCTGGGAATTGCCTGCATCGTGCTATTCTTTGTGGGTGCACCTTTAGGCGCAATTATAAGAAAAGGCGGAATGGGATTGCCAATGGTAGTAGCCATTTTAATGTTCCTTACCTATCACTTTATCGGGATCTTTGCGAAAAATAGTGCAGAAGATGGAAGTATGAGCCCTTTTATTGCCTCTTGGCTCTCCACATTAATTATGTTACCACTAGGAATATTCTTTACCTATAGAGCAACCACAGACCAAGGTTTACTCGCATTTGGAAATTTTGTAGAACCTTTAAATAGGTTCATTAAAAAACTCTTCAGGAGTAAGACACAAACAAAATAGATTAAATACCTTTGCAGCAAGAATAAAGAAAAGTTATTATGCCGCAAGCGATCCAAAATCAGCAACAATTAAAACTACATTCTATCCAAGAAGCTATCGATGATATTCGGGCTGGAAAGATCATTATTGTTGTAGATGATATAGACAGAGAAAATGAAGGTGATTTTCTTGCAGCTGCTGAAATGGTTACTCCAGAAATGGTGAATTTCATGGCTACCCACGGGCGCGGACTTATATGCGCACCAATAACTGAAGAACATTGTAAAGAATTGAAGCTGGAAATGATGGTTGGTAATAATACCGATCCATTAGAAACTGCTTTTACTATTTCTGTAGATCTAAAAGGAAATGGAGTAACCACTGGGATTTCAGCTTCAGATAGAGCTAAAACCATAAAAGCGCTTATAGATCCCAATACAAAACCCATTGATCTTAGCCGTCCAGGCCACGTTTTTCCGCTAAAAGCAAAGGAAGGTGGGGTTCTTAGAAGAACCGGGCACACAGAGGCTGCAATAGATTTTGCAAGGCTTGCTGGGTTTCAGCCCGCGGGAGTTATTGTAGAGATCATGAATGAAGATGGAACTATGGCTAGATTACCTCAACTTATCGAGGTTGCTAATAAGTTCGATCTTAAACTAGTTTCTATAGAAGATCTTGTGGCGTATAGAATGCAACATGATTCTTTAATCGAAAAGAAAGAAGATTTTGATATTCAAACCAGATTTGGAACTTTTAGACTTAGAGCTTACAAACAAACCACCAATAATCAAGTTCATCTAGCACTAACCAAAGGTACTTGGAAAGCGAATGAAGAAATAATGGTTAGAGTGAATTCTACGCTTATCAATAATGACATTTTAGGAACCTTAACCAACAATGCAGATAAGAAACTAGATGACATGTTCAAAGCCATTAACGATGAAGGTCGTGGTGCAATTGTTTTTATAAATCCTGCGAGTCAATCTTTAGATCTACTAAACAGATTATCTGAATTAAAAGATCTTCAGAAAAAAGGAGAAGTAAAAGCGCCACCTATAAAAATGGATTATAAAGATTTTGGAATTGGAGCTCAAATCTTACATGATCTTGAGATCCATAAGATCAAATTATTATCCAATTCTCAGCAAACAAAACGTGTTGGAATGATAGGATATGGACTAGAGATCATGGAATATGTAACCTACTAGATCCTTTATTTCATATCTATAATTACATCAGAAATTGGTCTTCTCACTTTTTTAAATTCAGAGAACTTATCGTCCTTGGCTCTATAACCAACTGGCAATACCAATACCGATTTCAAATTAAGCGCTTCTAATCCGAGAAGCTTATCGTATTGTTCTGGTTCAAAACCTTCCATTGGGCAGGTATCTATACCTTCTGCTGCAGCAACGGTTAGCAAGGTTCCCAAAGCCAAGAAGGCTTGATTAGTAGCCCACGAAAAGATCTCCTTTTCGTGTTTCTTACTAAAATCGTCTACCAGAAAATCCTTAAAGGGAGATAATATTTCTTCGGGTGTAGCTCTTATTTTTTGAACATATTTAAAATAGTTCTCTATAAATACTTGATCTATTACCCGCTCTATACAAAAAACAAACACGTGAGAAGCTGTTCCCACCTGTTGCTGATTCATAGAATACCCAACCATTTTTTGCTGAAGTTCTTTATTATGCACCACCACCAATTTAATTGGCTGTAACCCATAAGAAGTAGCAGTTAAGTTAAAGGCTTGCTTCAGAATTTCCACTTTTTCTTCAGAAAGCAGTAGTTCTTCATCAAACTTTTTAGTTGCATAACGCCAATTTAGAGCTTCAATAGAATTCATTTGTACTTGTATTTAAAGTGGGTCAAATTTAAGTATAAGTATTTGGAAGTAGTGGTAAATGTCAATAGTTAAAACCATAACCCTAAATAAGGCGTATCTATAGTAAATTCAAGTAGTATAAAAATACTACATTTGTTAACAACCCGTTATCATCAATTTCAATAAACGCGTTAGATGAACTGGATCAAGAAATCTTTACTTTGTATTCTAATTTTATTAATTGGCCTGATAGCAGTTCTTTGGGGAGTTAGCACCTACTTTTACGAAAGCACCAGAGATACTATTTTTTCTGAAATTGAAAATCTTCCGGCTTCCAATACCGTAATTGTTCTTGGCGCAAGTGTACATTCTAACGGAAAACTTTCTCCTATTCTACAAGATCGAGTAGATACTGCTTTAAAGATTTATAATGCAGGAAAAGCCCAGCAGTTCCTTTTAAGCGGCGATAACCGCAGAAACGATTACGACGAGGTTAATGCCATGAAAAATTACCTTTTAGAACGAAATGTTCCTGAAGCACATATTCTTACAGATCCTGCCGGAATAGATACTTACGATAGTATGTATCGATCTAATGAAGTTTTTAAGGTTAAAAAAGCAATAGTTGTTACCCAGAACTTTCATTTGCCCAGAGCGCTTTTTATTGCTAATGGATTGGGATTGAACTATACTGGATTTGCTGCCAATACAAAGCATTATCAAACCGAAAATAGCCTGATTCGCAGAGAAAAACTAGCCAATATTAAGGCTGTTTACGAGGTAGTTATTCATCAAACTCCAGAAAGCTTGGAAAAGTCTCCCTCACCAGATGTTGATTAACTTATTATTCTGAAAAATTCTCAACCTAATTTTTATATTTGACCATACTAACTAAAAATCGAGATTACATGTTATTATGGTTATTACACATTGTTATTGATGCTGCTGTACTTTTAATAGCCGCTAAAATGATTGTTAAGGTAGAACTGAAAGGTTTTAAATCTGCTTTGATCGTCGCATTAATTATTGGAGTATTAAGCTTTTTATTAAGCTGGCTTCTAACCTCTATTTTAAATATTGCAACGCTCGGAATTTTCTACTTCTTGGGTTTAGGCTTTATTACAAGGGTAATTGCGTATGCAATTGTGATTGAAATAGCCGACCAAATAAGTAAAGATTTTAAAACCGTTGGATTTCTACCTTCTTTATGGTTAGCTATTATCCTAGCTGTGGTTGGAGCAATCGTAGATGCAATTTTGATCTAAAAGAATTCGGCTTTTTAAATAAGTTTATTTAGAAAGCCGATCTTTATTTTCTTGATTTCCGTTTCCTTCCACACCAAATTAGAAAACCGCTTACCGGTAAAACTGCAACAAACAAACTTGCAAAAAATGCAAGTATCTTACCTAAAAGTCCAAAGTATTGGCCTGTATGGATTCCATAATTCAACTCTTGGAATTGAAGTCCTGCACTCTTATCCGCATAGTTCTGGGTTGCAATTAATTCTCCCGTTTCTGGATGAAAATATAGATTGGACTGTCCGTGATAATTAAGCGCTTCAGGATAGGCGCCGGATATAATTGGAATCGAATCATTTTGCTTCCATACAAAATACATTTCCTGATCTGGAAATTTCTCTGTGGTCTTTATAAATGCAATATCTAATACATTTCCTTTTGAAGTTTTAGCTGAAGTCTGTTTAATATCTTGCTCAATACGATCTGAAGGATATTCCTCTCCAAGATTTACAGTTTCATATATAACATCTTGCATCCAAGAATAAACAAAAGTCAAGCCTGTTAGAGCTAATATCAAAGCAATACTACTTATATACAAACCAATGCTGCTATGTAGATCATAGTTGATCCTTCTCCACTTCGCATTCCACTTTACCTGTAACTTCTTTTTGAGATGTTTTCTTTTCTTAGGCCACCATAAAATGATTCCTGAGATAAGCATAAAAACGAAGATGATCGTGGAAATCCCAACTACTTGTTTCCCGAATTCTTCCGGTAAAAGTAAATACATATGCAGTTCTTCAACAATATGAAAAAAGTCTTCATGTAGATTCTCTTTTGCTAAATATTCTCCGGTATAAGGATCAAAGTAGAAATAAAAAGGTTCCTTTTCTAGTTCTCCATAAACAAAGGCAGATCTATTTCTCCCTTGATACATCACAAAATCAGTTTTAAAATCTGGATATAAAGCTTCTGCGCTAGTAATAAATGAAGAAGGCAAAACATACTCAGAATTTTGAGCTTCAACCAATCTATGATCTCTAGTTATGTCTTTAATTTCATCATGAAAAACATAGATACACCCCGTGATTGCGACAATGAACACTACGATTCCAGACAAAAGACCTAGCCATAAATGCAGTCTCCCTATCCATTTTTTAAAAGATACTTTTTTCTTTTTTTTATTCATCTTTGATAAGACTATTTTAAAAAAAGGGAAACCAACTAATTATTAATTGTTTTCCCTTTAATGGCTAATTAAAATTTATACGAAACATTTACTGCAACATTTCTTGGAGACTGAGGATTTATGGTAGACCAGCCAGTATAATATTCTTTGTTGGTAAGATTATTAAGCTTCATATTTACACTGAAAGCTTCAGCATTATAGAATAATGAAGCATTTAAAACTGTATAAGCATCCAGCTCGAAAACACCAGCTAAAGCTCTATTAAAAATCTTATTAGCATCAGCATAATTTCCGCCAAAACCAATTCCATAACCTTCTAAAATACCCTCTTGAATTTGATAACTTGCCCATGCATTCACCAAATTTTCCGGTCCGGCACTTTCTGGTCTTCTGCCTAAGAAATCTAACTGATCTGATTTGGTTACTTTACTAGCATTGTAGCTGTAACCCGCTATAAAATTTAATCCATCAATTGGATTTGCAGTAATACTGGCTTCTATTCCTCTGCTGTAACGTTCGCCATCTTGCACATAATAAAATGGCCTCCCAGTTTCCTCCATAACAATGTTGGATACTCGAATATCATAATAACTTAAACTTGCGGTTAATCTATTTTCTAAAATATTTAGTTTGGTACCCACTTCGATCTGATTGGCGTGTTCTGGTTCAAAAGTCCGAGTAAGAGTGGCCCCTTCACTAGGATCTCCCTGTTGCGATGGTGCAACATTGGTAAAACCATCCATATAATTTGCGAAAACAGATACTTTCCCTAGGATAGGTTGATACACTAATCCGAATTTTGGAGATAAGGCGGTCTGACTATTATTCTCACTTTCAAACTGATCTATACGTAAACTTGCCATTGCAGAAAGTTTCTCAGTAAGATTTATAACATTAGAAACATAAGCACTATATACATTTTCGGTAACTTCAGAATTATTTCTAGCACTATTTTTTAGAAGATCGTTTATTGCTGCTGCAGAATTTAAACCACTGTCATTATCTAAAATATATTCAGCAGGATCAAAAATTCCAAATACGCTTTCATTTACATTTTGAAGACTTGCTTTACCTATATAAACAGCACCATCTGAAACATAATTCGAATTATTATCGATCGTTTTTCTGTTGAAATAATCCAATCCAACTACCATTCTATTTCGAAGTCCGGCTATTTTAAAGTCGCCAGTAAAGTTTTGCTGAATATCTGTGGTTAATGTTGAAGAGTTCTGATCGCTCACATATCTATTCAACACAATTCCTTCATCCAGATTTGTAAGGCTTCCATCAACCTCTTCTCTATTCTGAAAAAATTGAGTGCCTTCATATAAATATGCATAGTAACCTTCAGCTCTAGAATTTCCGCGAGAAATTGCTGTTTGCGAATTCCAATTATCTGAAAGTTTATAATTCATTTGAGATTGGACACTGTAAGTTGAGTTTTCTAAAGCCAGATCGTTGCTAGTGTAAGACCGTTCATTGTTATAACCGAGTTCCTGAATATTGTGCACTCTTAAAGGTGCTCCTCTATCCACGAATAGCATTGTAGGGTTGGTGCTTTCCCCTTTATAAAATTCAGTATTTACCAAAAATGAAAGTCTGTCGTTTACTTCATAGCTCAAGGTTGGCGCAAAGAAAAATGATCTCTGAAAACCTTGATCCTGAAAACTATTTGTACTGTGGTAGGCAGTATTTAACCTTAAAGCTGCTTTAGCATCTTTATCTAAAGGAGTATTTACATCTAACGAAACTCTGTTCAAACCAAAGCTTCCACCGGTGTAAGAAATGTTTCCTCCAAAATAATTATATGGCTTCTTTGTTACTATATTTATTAAACCCCCGTAAGAGATAAGACTGCTTCCATAAAGAGTTCCAGATGGTCCTTTTATAACTTCTATCCGATCTATATTTGCCGGATCTGGGCTTCCATTGGTAAGTGCTGGCAAACCGTTAATTAAAGTTGGCTGCACTGGAAATCCTCT
>CAZWSP010000143.1:0-7495 GCA_964636585.1 uncultured Antarcticibacterium sp. | reverse complement strand
AGATTTAATCAATTTATTTTATCCATCCATTTGCCAGATTTGTGGCTCGGAATTGTATATAAATCAAAAGATTCTCTGCACATCCTGTGTTAACGAACTTCCTATTACCAATTTTCATTTAGATAACGACAATGCTGTAGAAAAAGTATTTTATGGCAGAATTCCTATAGAACATGCCACTTCTTTACTACTTTTTAAAAAGAAAGGAGGTGTGCAGAAACTCATTCACAATTTAAAATATAGAGGACATCAAGAAATAGGAAGTTATTTGGGAAGTTGGCTTGGAGAAGAACTAGCAAAAACTCCTTCTTATCAAGCAATAGACATGGTTATTCCTGTTCCCTTGCACAAGAAAAAACTTCGAAAACGAGGCTTCAACCAAGTAGAGGGCTTCGGAAGGCAAATCGCTTTATCTCTAAATGTTCCTTATATAGATGATGTGCTTCAGAAAACATCCTATTCTACCACACAAACGCTAAAAAGCAGATTAGCGAGATGGGGAAATATTGAAGAAAGTTTTGTACTGCTAAATTCAGAAAAGATAAAAAACAAGCATCTTCTCTTAGTAGACGATCTTATTACAACGGGCGCAACTTTAGAGGCCTGTGCAGATGTGCTTTTGGAAGTCGAAAATGTAAAGATTAGCATTGCTACAATGGCATTTACAGCATGACTAAAACAAAAAATAATTGTTTCTTTGTTTAAAATTTTGGTTTAAATGAAAAATTATTTTTCAGGATTATTGGTGTTGCTCCTTTCCCTCACATTTGTTCAATGTGCCAAAAAAGGAAATCCACAAGGTGGAGAATTGGATTTGGATCCACCAAAATTTTTACGCGCTACCCCAGAAAACTATTCCACTCAATTTAATAATAAGGAGATCAGGATCTATTTTGATGAATATATTAAACTAGAAGATGCTCAAAAACAAATCATTATTTCGCCGCCAATGGCAAATAAACCCGAGATCACACCTCTTGGTTCTCCCAGCAAATACATAAGGATAAGAATAAAAGATACCCTTAGAGAAAACACTACCTACGCCATTAATTTTGGAAATAGTGTGGTAGATAATAATGAAGGCAATCCGCTTCCATATTTTAAATATGTGTTTTCTACAGGAGATTATATAGATTCTCTTTCTGTAAAAGGAAGTGTTTCTGATGCGTTGCTAAAAGAAGCAGATCCATATATTTCTGTGATGCTTTTTGATGCAAATGAAGCTTATAGCGATTCGTTGATCTATAGCACACCACCGAGATATATTACCAACACCTTAGACAGTTTAAAAACTTTCGAGCTTACCAATATAAAAGAAGGAACGTATCATTTAGTTGCGGTGCGAGATCTTAACAACGATTACAAATACAATCCTGGAAAGGAAAAGATCGCTTTTCTAAACGAAACTATTACGGTGCCTGCCGACACTACTTACAACCTTACCTTATTTAAAGAAGTGCTAGAGTTTAAACCCGAAAGGCCTAAACAAGTTGCGAAGCAAAAACTGTTGGTTGGATATAGAGGAACTGCAGATCTAGACAGTATTAAAATTAGATCTATCTATCCCACGCCAGATCTTGAATATAGAATTACAAAAGTTGCAGATAAAGACAGTTTACATCTTTGGTATAAACCCGTTGCGCAATTAGATAGTTTAAAAGTTGAATTTATTTCAAATTCAGTTTCTACTGAATTGGTAAGCAGAATTACAGATATGAAAGCTGACTCTTTAACGCTTACTACGGAACCTTCTTCAACGCTGGATTTTGATAAGAACTTTGTAATTAAATCGAACACACCTCTAGTTTCGGTAGATGAATCTCTGATTAGTATTTTAAATAAGGATTCTGTAGATGTTGCTTTTAGCACACAATTAGATAAGCTGAAGAACTTAGTAAATTTCGAATTTGAGAGAGCCGAAAATGATACTTATAGAATTCAACTACTTCCAGGAGCAATTACAGATTTCTTTGAAGCTACTAACGATAGTATAAACAGATCGCTAAAAACTAAATCCCTTTCAGATTACGGGAATGTGCGTTTAAATTTGCAGAATGTTAGAAGCTTTCCAATTATAGTGCAGCTAACAGATGCGAATGGTGTAATTAAAGCTGAACAATATTCTGAAGATAAAACCAATATCGCATTCTTGCTTATTCCACCAGGCGAATATTATATCAGGGTTATTTATGATGCGAATGCGAATGGAAAATGGGATACCGGGAATTATATGCAAAAAACAGCTCCAGAAACAATTATCTATTTTCCAGATCTTTTAGAAGTACGATCTAACTGGGACATTAATCAAACATTTATTTTAAAGTAAATGTGTCTCTGTCCTGCAGAAATTTAAGTTTACTTCTGGTTTCCTGAAGTTTTTCTTTATTTAGAGTTACTATTTTAGTGAATTCAGCTTCAGAAATTTCTAACATCGGCGCTCCTAAAACATCATAAACATTAGTATGCCCAGTATATTCATAATTGTTACCATCTAAACCAGTTCTATTTATTCCGGCACAATAGGCCATATTCTCGATCGCTCGGGCTTGTAAAAGAACATCCCAAGCAAGTATTCTTGTTCTTGGCCAGTTTGCAACATAAATCAATAAATCATAATCTTCAGTATTTCTAGCCCAAACAGGAAATCTAAGATCATAGCAAATAAGTGGGCATATTTTCCATCCTTTATATTCAACTAAAAGACGTTCGTTTCCAGCGCTGTAAGTTTCATCTTCTTTTGCCAAAGTAAAGGTGTGCCTTTTATCGTATTGTTTAAAAGATGCATCAGGAAACACAAAATAGAGTCGGTTATAGAAATTACCATTCTCCTTAATAATAATACTTCCAGTAACGGCAGCTTCAGTTTTACTTGCCATTTGCTTCATCCAAGCCAATGTTTTTCCATTAGGAGCTTCAGCTAAATTTTCGGCGTTCATTGAAAAGCCAGTGCTAAACATTTCCGGCAAAATTATCAGATCAATTTCAGCATTTATGGCATCAATTTTTTCATCAAAATATTGAAGATTTTTTTCGATATTTTCCCAAGCAAGATCGGCCTGAATGAGCGCTATTTTTAGATTTTCCATGTCTAGTAAAATTATAAAAAATAAGATTCTTGCTGCTAAATACATGTTAAAAGATTGTAGAGAAAAGAGAATATAAATAGATTTATCTCCTAATTTAAATACTATGAACCTAAATACTTTTTTACAAAAAGACACCTATATGTCTAACACTTCCAGAGGACTTATTTCTGGATTTGTTGGTGGATTAGCGGGAACCGCAGTTAAAACTTTAATAGAACAGTTCTTACCGGTTAGAAAAATCGAACAGAAATCTGCGCAACTTAAAATTGTAGACGAACTTTCTACGAAGATCACTGGATCTCCTATTAGCATAGAGAATGAAGCTCTTGCTGAGCAATTAGTAAATTTCCCATTTGGAGCAAGTATTGCTGCAGCATATGGATATGGTAAGAAAGACAAGGATGCAATGAATTTGGTGGATGGAGTAATTTTTGGAGCTACCACTTGGGTCTCTACTCATGAAACATCGTTACCCCTTGTTGGTCTTGAAGCAAAACCAACCAACATTCCAGTAAGAATGCAGGCTAATGAATTATTTGCTCATATTGCATTTGGAATAACCACAGAATTTGTGCGAAGTTTTATAAACGAACGTATTAAGCACACACAAAGTAGGTACAACTAAATAAAAAATCCCGAAGCAGAACTTCGGGATTTTTTTATATCTATATTTTTTCAATAACTACTTTACGCTAGCTTTTAAATATTCTCTATTCATTCTTGCGATGTTCTCTAAAGAAATTCCTTTAGGACATTCAATTTCACAAGCTCCGGTATTAGAACAGTTTCCAAAACCTTCTTTGTCCATTTGCTCCACCATTGCTAAAACACGTCTGTCTGCCTCTACTTCACCTTGAGGAAGCAATGCAAACTGACTAACCTTTGCTGAAGTAAACAACATTGCACTTGCATTTTTACATGCAGCTACACAAGCTCCACATCCAATACAGGTTGCAGCATTAAATGAATCGTCTGCATTTTCTTTTTCAATTGGAATTGTATTCGCATCTATGGTGTTTCCTGAAGTATTTACAGAAATATATCCATAAGCCTGCTGAATTCTATCGAAGGCCGTACGGTCTACAATAAGATCTTTTATAACAGGAAATGCTTTTGCTCTAAAAGGTTCGATTACAATAGTATCCCCATCTTTAAAAGTACGCATGTGTAATTGGCAAGTGGTAATCAATTTATCCGGACCATGTGGCTCGCCGTTGATCTGTAAGGAACATGAACCACAAATCCCCTCACGACAATCGTGATCGAATTCTACTGGCTGCTCACCTTTATTTACCAACTCCTCGTTAAGTACATCTAACATTTCAAGAAAAGACATATCTCCGTCTATTCCATCAATGATATAATCTACCATTTTACCCTTAGCTGTGGCATTTTCTTGACGCCATATTTTTAATGTAAGCTTCATATTTTCAATTTGAAGATTTAAAGATTTGTTGATGTGGCTAACTGTTTAGACACACTTTCCAAATTTTCAAATTATTTATAACTTCTAGTTTTCAACTCAATGTTTTCGAATATCAATTCTTCTTTGTGAAGAATTGCATCACTTGGCTTTCCTGTATATTCCCATGCAGCTGCATACTTAAAGTTTTCGTCATCTCTAAGTGCTTCTCCATCTGGAGTTTGGTATTCTTCTCTAAAGTGTCCTCCACAAGATTCCTCTCTGTGTAAAGCATCTTTTGCGAAAAGCTCTCCCAATTCAAGGAAATCTGCTACTCTTCCTGCTTTCTCTAACTCGGCATTCTTAGTATTTGCAGTTCCAGGAATTTTTACATTCTTCCAGAAATCCTCTCTTAATTCTGCTATTTCATGAATAGCTTCGTTAAGTTCTACAGCATTTCTAGACATTCCACATTTGTTCCACATGATCTTACCTAATTTCTTATGGTAATAATCTACAGAATGTTGTCCACCGGCATTCATCAATTTATTTATTCTATCGGTAACTTCTTTTTCAGCTGAATCGAATTCTGAAGTATCTGTTGGGATCTTTCCAGTTCTAATATCTTGAGAAAGGTAATCTCCAATAGTGTAAGGCAATACAAAATATCCATCTGCCAAACCTTGCATTAAAGCTGAAGCTCCCAATCTGTTAGCTCCGTGATCTGAGAAGTTTGCTTCTCCCGCTGCGTAACAACCAGGAATGGTAGTTTGTAAGTTGTAATCCACCCAAAGTCCACCCATTGTGTAATGCACCGCAGGATAGATCATCATTGGTGTTTTGTACGGATTTTGATCTACGATCTTCTCGTACATCTGAAATAAGTTTCCATATTTAGACTCAACAACCTCTTTCCCTAATTTTGTAATTTCTTCTTTCGAAGCATCTTTATGTCCAGAAGTAAATGCTTTTTCTTTTCCGTAACGCTCAATAGCACTCGCAAAATCTAAATACACTGCTTCTCCTGTTTTATTTACTCCAAAACCAGCATCACAACGCTCTTTCGCAGCTCTAGAAGCTACATCACGTGGTACTAAGTTTCCAAAAGCAGGATATCTTCTTTCTAAGTAATAATCTCTTTCCTCTTCAGAAAGATCTGTTGGTTTTTTCTTTCCGGCTCTAATTGCCTCAGCATCTTCTATATTCTTCGGAACCCAAATTCTACCATCATTTCGAAGAGATTCAGACATCAACGTTAATTTAGACTGGTGATCTCCGGAAACAGGAATACAGGTTGGGTGAATTTGTGTATAACATGGGTTAGCGAAAAATGCACCTCTACGGTGTGCTCTCCAAGCTGCCATCACATTACTTCCCATTGCATTGGTAGACAGGTAAAATACGTTTCCGTATCCTCCTGAAGCTAAAACAACTGCATGTGCAGAGTGACGTTCTATTGCTCCAGTTACCATATCTCTGGCAATGATTCCTCTTGCTTTTCCGCCTACAAGTACCACATCCATCATTTCATGACGGTTAAATGCTTGTATCTTACCACGGTTTATCTGGCGGTTCATAGCCGAATAAGCTCCTAGTAATAATTGTTGTCCTGTTTGTCCCTTTGCATAAAACGTTCGTGAAACCAATACCCCTCCAAAAGAACGGTTATCTAACATTCCACCATATTCACGAGCAAATGGCACTCCTTGAGCAACACATTGATCTATAATATTTCCGGAAACTTCTGCTAAACGATATACGTTTCCTTCACGAGAACGGTAATCTCCTCCTTTTATAGTATCGTAAAACAATCTATAATTAGAATCTCCGTCTCCTTGATAATTCTTTGATGCGTTAATTCCCCCTTGTGCTGCAATAGAGTGCGCACGTCTTGGAGAATCTTGGTAACAAAATGTTTTTACATTATATCCTAGTTCTGCTAATGTTGCAGCAGCACTTCCTCCTGCTAATCCGGTTCCAATTACTATAATATCTATATTACGTTTGTTGGCTGGGTTAACTAGATCTATATGGTTCTTATAGTTGCTCCACTTATCTTCTAGTGGTCCTTTTGGTATCTTTGAATCTAAAATTGACATAAATCTTACCTTTTAAAGGTTATTAAAATAATGAAACAACGCTATAAAAATGAATCCTAGAGGGATTATGATAGCGTATCCAACTGTGAACTTTCTAATTCCTTCTGAATATTTATTTCTAATTCCCATAGATTGGAAAGAAGAAGAAAATCCGTGAAGTAAGTGTAGCATTAAAAATATGAATGAAATTACATAAAGTCCAGTTCTCACAGGGCTTTCAAATTTCGCTACTAACTCACCATAATATCGTGAAGCATCTTCCGGGTGAGATTCTACATACTTATGTACTAATTCTGGAACCCAAAAATCGTAGAAGTGAAGTACTAAAAAGGCCAACACTACTGCTCCAGAATAGATCATGTTTCTAGACATCCAGCTGGAATTTGCACTTCCATTGTATCTCACATAATTCTTAGCTCTCGCATTTCTGTTCTGGATTTCCAAAACAAATCCCATTATGAAATGAAATATTACACCAAAAATAAGGATAGGTTGTAAGATAGCCTGTACTAAGAAATTGGTTCCCATAAAATGGGAGATCTCATTAAAAGTATCCGGACTAATTACCGAAGTTAAATTGATAGTAAAATGTTGAGCTAAAAATAGGACTAGAAAAAGTCCCGATAAGGCCATAGCAAACTTTTTTGCTACTGAAGATTTAAGTAATCCACCCATTGGTTTGATTATTTTATAAAATTTTAACAGCAAAAATACATCTGAAAATACTTACACACAAACTTTAACGGCTATTTCAATGCCAATTTAGAACTAATACAAGTACTTTAGTAATTGTTGAAGCTTCTGCGCTCCAAGCCTTCAGCTATATTGATTACTTCAGTATGAAATAGCTTACTTGTTAAAGCTGCCATTTTTGGACTTTCAATGTATTTAGGCATTTTACATAAACT
>CAZWSP010000142.1:0-8045 GCA_964636585.1 uncultured Antarcticibacterium sp. | reverse complement strand
ATTTTATTAGTTTCAAGACGTTTAAAAGTTCCAGATATGTAATTTTGATTCTGCAATTTTATTTCAAGCTCATCACAAAGTAGGTTACAATCTATTTTAATTTGATTTAAAAGTTCATAACCAGAAGTTGTAGTAATAAAACTTTGACCGTCTATTTTTAGATCTATATCGAAGGGAGTTTCTAAATCGACTTCTTGCGTTGATATTATTTCCTTTAGGATATATTGTAATGAACTGCCATCTGCTGGAGGATTTTCTACTTGTTTCACTAAAACTCGGATGTCATAAACATACCCCGGTTGATAATTAAATCTTTCAATACGGTTATAAAATTTATACCAATTATCAGAACCAATATCATTACCTTCCTGTACCATTAATGTTAAATATAAACCTTCACCAATACCTGTGTTTTGATAATGGTTAATTCGCATTTCCAAAGTTTCCTGATGAACACTATCATCTAATGAACAGGATAAAAACATACCAATAAATATTAAAATACCAATATTCTTCATCATAATTTATTTTTTAAATATATTAATATGCTTTAAGATAATTCATAAATTGTTGTCAACGGTACAGTGTAATGACAAGAGGCTTGGAGTAGGGACACTTTCTTGTTGGCAGTGTGATTTCTAATATAAATAATCATTGGAATATACCCGATTTGCACATAACCGTTGTTTTTCTATCGTGACGAATTCAAACGTTGTACTCACTTTTATTAGGTTATCTAAAAACAGCATCACGATAATTTAAAAGAGAATAAAAAGGTAAAATTCAGCTAATTCCTAACAATCTTTTTGTAAAAAAAATCTCTCTCGATTAGTTATTTTCTAATATATTTATAATTACAACCTTCAATACAAATTAAACTCGTTGGAGTTAAAAGAAGATAGTTTGATTCAAAAGTTATATTGTAAGTTATAAGTCCTTCCGAGTTTTCCATTCCGGACGTAAATCCTTCACAATTATAATTTAGATATAATTCATTTAATTCAATTGAAAAATCTCCTTTTGTACACTCAGAGAATCTATTCGAAGAAAATAATCCATCACCAGTAAAGGTGATTTCTTCTCCATTTTCAACGTTAACCCAATATTGTGGTCCTCCATCACTTATGAAAGCTTCTACTAGTTTCCACTTTCCAATTATTGGTTCATCCTTTCCAGAAAAATCTTTTATAACTAATGTATCATCTTTCTTCGAGCATGAAGACATTAAAAAAACGGAAGTTAAAATAAAAAATAGAAGATATTTCATGATTTCTGTATGTTTGGTTATACCTTAATGACCGGAATAATTGTAAAGGGTTGCGTAAAATTATTATAAAATTTTATTTCCAATCTACATTAAATTATTTTCAAAGTTCTTGGTAAGGTAAGCAGGGTGGAGTAGATGCGTTTTCTTGTATTCTTAGGGCGTTTATACATGGTTAAAATAACACAATTTATGGGAACATCCACTATTTGCGTTTAATCGATGCTAGGGTGTCGAGCTTTAATTCTAGTTCCCTAATCATTTTCTTTCCAATGTAAAAACCATTTTTCTCCGGCAAAAACCAGCGCAATTCCAATGAAAGAAACTACAACCACGAAGATGTCTGTATTAGCTTTAACCCATAAAAATGCGATCAATACAATTAGATCAAGCAATAGTGCAGATATCAGTATTATCCCATTGGCATTCACATCATTTCTTAAATGTTTAAAAACTCCCCAATGAACAATCATGTCCATAACTAGGTAGAAAATTGCTCCAATTGAAGCAATACGTGATAAATCAAAGAAAATGGTTAAGGTAATTGCAATGACAACAATATAGATCAACATGTGTTTTTGTACGCTACCTGACATTCCAAAATGGCCTTGCGGTATAAGCTTCATCTCTGTTAGCATTGCGGTCATACGTGATACAGCGAAAATACTAGCAATTACTCCAGAAATTGTAGCTACAATGGCTATTCCGACAGTAAAATATAGCCCAAAATTTCCAAAAGCAGGTCTTGCGGCTTCTGCTAAAGAGTAATCTTTTGCTTTAACTATTTCAGGGATCGTTAGATTGGCATTAACAGCAATGGCAACTAAGAAATAGACGATTGTACAAATAATTAATGAAATAATGATTGACCTACCTACATTTTTGTGCGGTTTGGTGATTTCACCTCCACTATTGGTTATTGTTGTAAATCCTTTAAATGCCAAAATAGAGAGGGCAATAGCCCCAATATAGCTCGCAGCGGAAGGATTAGTTGTATTGGCGGTAACAGGAAGCAGATGGGCTATAGTGAAGTGTGCAGCCCATAAACCTCCAATAGCAAATACAATTATACCTAAGATTTTTATGAAAGCCATAAATTGAGAAGTTTTCCCAATAACTTTATTTCCCGATACATTAATAATGTATGCTATAATTAATAAGGAGACACCCAAGACCGGTACCAACAAGGAATTCTTTTCCACATCAAAAAGTTGTAAAGTATAAGATCCAAAAGTTCTTGCGACTAAGCTTTCATTAATGATCATGGAAAGTGCCATGAGAACAGCAGCAGCTGCGGTTATAGTTGTTTTACCGTAGGCTTTCATTAGTATCATGGAGATACCTCCTGCGGAAGGATAAGCATTGGAGACTTTTATATAAGAGTAGGCACTAAAACCTGAAATAATGGCACCAATAATAAAAATATACGGAAACCATGTTCCTGACAATTCTGCTACCTGACCTAATAGTGCAAAAATCCCCGCTCCAATCATCACTCCTGTGCCAAGAGCCACAGCGCCTTTAAGCGTTAAACTATCTTTTTTATAGTTGTCCATTTTGGTTTCTTTACAAAGATTTCGATTTTAGGACCATGTATTCCAACGGTCTTTTATTTGAAAAGTACTGTATCCTCTCTCTCGAGATTTTCGGTTAAAAACACACCCAAAATTTATAAGGGTTATTTGGTTTTAATACTTAGACCTATTTGTTTTCAATGTTGGAAAAGAAATACTCCTTTACAGTTTTTGGCTTTGGAGCCAGATTTTGCTAATTGCAATTTTGTCTGGCATTTAGCAATTAATTGAATTGAAATTACAGATTAATATTTACTTGTAATCAAATATAGTTTTAGGTGTTACTAGCTCAACTCAATATTTAAAAGTTTAAATATTAAATCTTTATTCTTTATAAAGATCACTCTTTTATCAATTTCAATGATGCCTTCATCCTTGAACTGTTTGAGGCTTCTTCCCAAACTTTCTGGTGAAGTACCTATAATATTCGCTAAATCTTCTCGTGTTAAATCTATACCGCTTGTTTTGTCATGTTTTTGGAATCTCTTTTGTAAAATGAGCAAATTAATAGCCAATCGAGCATTTAGATTTTTTTGGGCAAGTACAGTGATAATATTGGCAAGAACCCCAAATTCATGGCCAATGTTTTTTATAAAAGTTCGTTGCAGGGTTGGAATATCTTTTAATAACTGAAAAAAAACATCTTTAGCTATAAAATTGACTTCCAAATCTTCCAATGCTTCACAGGAATCTTGATAGCGCTCTTCTCCAAACAACGCGTGATACCCTAAAACATCTTCGCTTGTATAGATATAAAAGATTTGTTCTGTACCGGAAAAACCGCGTTTAAATTTTTTTGCTTTTCCTTTCTTGATCTGAAAAATTCCCGTAGGGATTCCTTCTTCATAAAACAGAAGGCTCCCCTTTTTTATAAATAAGGGCTCCATAGAATTATAAACTATTTTTTTTTCTTCAACAGTTAATGCTTCGAATAGCAGTTCACTTTGAAAATCAAATTGCGAATAGAAATTTTTCATTCTTCAAATATATAATAAATATCAGATAAAAACATAACAAATGTTATGTTTTTAAATAACATATGTTGTAAGTTTGTAATCAGTTTAACCGAATTTTCATTATGAATAAAAGTAAAATTAGTCTTATTAATGGAAAGCTACATTTCCCCAAATAAACCAATAATTCCATTTATTGAGAAAACGGGGGTGATTGCAATTAAAGGACTAAACGGAGCAATTCGTAATAAAAATGTGACCTCTTATTTTGAGCGTTTCATTGAAGGGGCATCCTTACTTACATGTTCGGAATTTGGGAATGCTATTGTTGATAATATGTAAACGAATATTCAGGAAATGATTTTAAATAAAAAAAGTTTCGAAGTTTTATATGATGGAAGAATAAGCAAATCCTTGGCTTTTTCAAAACATGAAAGAGAAGAATTAGGGTTAAGAGGTTTGTTGCCATATTCCATTGTTGGTCAGGACATTCAGGTAAAAAGGGTAATGGAAGGTTTGCGTCGTAAAAATTCAAACATTGAGCGTTATATAATGTTGTCGGCGCTACAAGACCGAAATGAAAAGTTGTATTATAGAATTGTTAGTGACTATATAGAAGAAATAATGCCTATAGTTTATACCCCAACTGTAGGAGAGGCTTGTATAGAATTTTCACATATTTTTAGGCGATCTAAAGGATTTTATATCACTCCTGATGATAAGGGCGAAATATTAAAAATTCTAGAAAATTGGCCAGAAAAAGATATCCGGATTATAGTAATAACTGATGGGCAACGCATACTGGGATTGGGAGATCTGGGAGCGAACGGGATGGGAATTTCAATAGGTAAGTTAGCTTTATATACGGCTTGTGCAGGCATTCAACCTAGCCAATGCCTGCCTGTTATGTTAGATGTTGGTACAAATAATAAAGAAATACGAGAAGATATTATGTATTTGGGATATCCCAAAGAACGATTGGAGGGAAAAGATTATTTGGAGCTAGTAGACGAATTTGTAATGGCGGTTCAAGAAAAATATCCAAAGGCGCTCATTCAATTTGAAGACTTTTTGACCCCGAATGCATACGCTTTATTGAATATTTACAAAGAAAAAGTTCTTTGTTTTAACGACGATATTCAAGGAACTGCAGCAGTAGCATTAGCAGGTTTATATGCAACTACTCGCATAACGAAAATTCCTTTTTCAGATTTGCGAATTATGTTTTTAGGTGCAGGATCTGCAGCAACGGGAATAGCCGACCTTTTAGTTTTAGCATTAGTAAATGAAGGATTGACTAAACAAGAAGCATTAGAGCGTTTATGGTTTATTGATATTAATGGACTAGTGGAGTCGAATAGAACCGATTTAATGCCACATAATTTACCTTATGCACATCAGCACAAACCCCTCAATTTTATAGAATCGATTAAAGCAGTTAAACCTCATGTGTTAATTGGAGCAACTGGCGCCTTCGGTGCATTTACTAAAGAAGCAATTGAGGTGATGAGTGAGGTTAACGAACGCCCTGTTATTTTTGCTTTGTCTAATCCCACCTCAAGGGCAGAATGTACAGCAGAGCAGGCCTATACTTGGAGTCATGGGAAAGCTGTTTTTGCTAGCGGAAGTCCGTTTGATATGGTTCAATTAAATGATAAAGAGTTTCATCCTGGACAGGGTAACAATGCATATGTGTTTCCAGGAATGGGTTTAGGAGCCATAATTGCCAATGCATCAAAAATATCAGATGAGTTATTTTTAACTGCCGCTAAAACACTTGCTGAAATGGTGAGTGACAAGAATATAAAAGATGGTTCCTTGTATCCACGTTTAAATGAAATTAGAAATATTTCTTTAGAGATTGCATTTGCAGTTGCTGAAAAAGCATATCAATTAGGAATTGCTAGAAATGAAAAACCTAAAAATTTGAAGCAATCCATTAAAGATTATATGTATAATCCAAATTACTAATCGATACTTCAGGAATAGCAATTTTAAAACTTCATGAAAAAGGGAACAAAGCTTTACAGTGTTTTAAAATTAAAATGCCCACGCTGCCAGATTGGAAATTTATTCAATAATCCTGGTTTATTAGTGTTCTCCAGAATTTTGGAAATGCCGGATAAATGTCCTAATTGTGAACAAGATTTTAAATTGGAACCAGGGTTTTATACCGCTGCTTTGTGGGTTAGTTATCCTATTGTACTTATCATTTTTGTTCCCTTAATCATATTGGGGTTTTCGTTGGACAGTCTTAATGACTTTTTCAAATTTCTTTACCCATTAATCATAATTTTTAGTTTCGCACTCCAAATTCCGTTGATGCGCGTTGCACGAGCTGTTTTATTAAACACTAGTATAGATTATACCACTAAATGGTAAAGCAGGATAAACGTTAGGTTTCATTATTTCATTGAATAGTAAACGAATAAACAAATGAGTAAAGAATTCATACCAAAATTATTTTCTCTTTTAAAACAAGGGATTTCAAAAGAAACTTTGACAAAAGATATTCTTTCGGGGTTAATTGTGGGTATTGTTGCTTTACCGTTGGCTATAGCTTTCGCCATTGCTTCAGGTGTATCTCCAGAAAAAGGAATCTTTACGGCAATAATAGCAGGAATAATTATTTCAACTTTTGGAGGAAGTAGGGTTCAAATTGGAGGGCCAACAGGAGCGTTCATTGTAATTGTTTACGGTATTGTTCAAGAATACGGGACAGATGGGTTGACCATCGCTACTTTTATGGCGGGCTTTATTATAATTGGATTTGGATTGGCAAAGCTTGGAAATTTACTAAAATACATTCCATATTCACTAATTGTAGGATTTACAAGTGGGATTGCGCTCATTATTTTCTCCTCTCAAATCAATGACTTTTTTGGACTTCATATTGCGAACGTACCTGCTAATTTTATTGACAAATGGGCCGTTTATTTTAGCAATTTCCACAAAATTAATTGGTATGCAATTAGTATTGCAATAGCAACAATTATTATTACGCTTTATTTTCAAAAAATTATAAAAAAGATCCCAGGATCTATCGTTGCAATAGTTTTATCTACGATTGTTGTTTTTTTATTTGACATTCCGGTAGATACCATTGAAAGTAATTTTGGGAATATTCCAAATAAATTAGGATTTCCTCATATTCCAAATGTTGACTTTAAGACTATTCAAGCACTTATTCAGCCAGCATTTGCCATTGCAATATTGGGAAGTATAGAGTCATTGCTTTCTGCTGTGGTTTCAGACTCAATGATAGGAGGAAAGCACCGCTCAAATATGGAATTAGTGGCACAAGGAGCTGCAAACATAATGTCATCGCTCTTTGGAGGAATTCCTGCAACGGGAGCCATTGCACGGACTGCTACCAATGTTAAAAATGGTGGAAGGACACCAATTGCCGGAATTGTTCATTCCTTGGTGTTACTAGCTATAATGCTCCTATTTGCACCATATGCCAAATTAATTCCTATGCCATGTCTGGCGGGAGTTTTAATTGTTGTGGCATATCATATGAGTGAATGGAAACAATTCAGATCTATTCTAAAAGGCAACAGAATGGATATTATTATTTTACTCACCACTTTTTTTCTTACTGTTATTTTTGATTTGGTAATTGCCATAGAAATTGGGATCGTGTTATCCAGTTTTATGTTTATGAAACGAATGAGTGAATCTGTAAATATTCAGGATTTTTCTTCTGAAAACGGAAATGGCGAGCATCTTTTTGATGAAGAACTTCTGGAAATACCCGAAGGAGTTATTTTATATGAAATTAATGGACCATTATTTTTTGGAGCAGCCAGACAGTTTCAGGAAACCATTACCAATACGCAGGTACAGCCCAAAGTAATTATTATAAGAATGCGCTATGTCCCATTAATAGATGCTACAGGATACCAGAGCATCAAGGAAATAATAAAAACATACAAGGCTCGAAAAATAAAAGTTATAATTTCTGGAATTGGGAAATCTCTTCGGAAAGATTTTGAAAAAAATGAAGTTTTTTCAATTATAGAAAGCGATTTTGTTGTTGAAGAAATTCATATAGCTATTGAAAGAGCCAAAGAAAACTTGTAGCGCTAGTCGCAAAAACTAAAAGCACGGCTAGTCATGACCAAATCTATATTACTGAAATAGGTTGACCAAATTGATTCAATTTTCGACAGTTTAAATGGTTTAAAGTTCTAAATATTGTTTGTCCTTTTCGTAGGAATGAAAAGCTACATTTCTATTCTAATGTACAAA
>CAZWSP010000141.1:0-8061 GCA_964636585.1 uncultured Antarcticibacterium sp. | reverse complement strand
GTTTCAAAAACCGATGCCGAGTGGAAGAGATTTTAACTCCTGCTCAATATAACGTTCTTAGAAAAGCGGGTACAGAAACTCCATTTAGCAGTGAGTTAAATAATATAAAAGAAGCAGGAACCTTTGTATGTGCAGCTTGTGGAAATGAGTTGTATGAAACCAAATACAAGTTTGATAGTGGAACCGGATGGCCAAGTTTTGATAGAGCTATCGAAGATGGAGTAGATATGGGATCAGATTCTAAATTGGGATATACTCGAGATGAAATTCATTGTGCAGATTGTGGTGGACATTTAGGACATTTATTTAACGATGGGCCAAGAAACACTACTGGAGAAAGACATTGTATTAATGGAGATGCTATGAAATTTATCCCTGCTACCAAATCATAAAAGCTATATGAAAAAATATAATATAGAAAAATCGGAAGAGGAATGGAGAAAAGAACTTTCTGATGAGCAATACAGAGTGCTTAGGCAGAAAGGAACTGAAGCTCCACATACTGGAAAATATAACCTTCATTTCGATAATGGCGAATATCAATGCGCAGCCTGCAAAACAAAACTGTTTGAAAGTGATAGCAAATTTGAAAGCAATTGTGGATGGCCAAGTTTTGACGATGCGATTGAAGGTAAAATAGAATATGTTCAGGATAAAACTTTTGGGATGATAAGAACCGAGATTCTTTGTGCAAATTGCGGAAGCCATTTAGGACATGTTTTCGATGATGGCCCATCCCCTACCGGACAGCGATTTTGCGTTAATTCGGCAAGTATAAATTTTAATAAGAACGCTTAAAACTATAATTATGAAAAAAATAATTACGCTACTTTGTTTAGGTTTAATAATGGTATCATGTACCTCAGATAGTGTACAAGGTCCCCCAGGACCAGTTGGACCATCCGGACCAGAAGGACCTTCTGGAGTAAATGGGTATATTGGAAGTGCTATAGATCTTACAGGAGATTTTAATGCCGCTAATGATTATACATTATCTCTTTTCTTTAACGAAACCAATGTTGAGGTGTTCGAATCTGATGCTATCTTAGTTTATGTAAAAGCAGCAGATGGTCAAGTTGTAGATGGTACACCGGTAGAAATTTTTAGAGCATTACCTCAAACTTATTTTCAACAAGGTAAAACAGTTCAATATAATTTTGATTTCACTTTCCTAGATGTATTTATTTTTCTAGACGGAATTAATTCTGATGGAACAGCACTTGACTATGCAGCTTTGGATTCATCTTTTAGATTGAATCAAAAATTTAGAATTATTGTAGTTCCAGCTGAATTTGCTCAATCTAGACAAGCCAATTTAGATCTTGCAGATATGAATGCTGTAATGAAGGCATTAAACATTAAAGAATCTGATGTTATTAAATAATCAGTCCTTATATATTAAGTAAAAACCAATGGCTTTTTCAATTTGAAGGAGCCATTTACTTTTGTAAAAATCTTAGTTGCATTTTGGCTTCTTCAAATTCTTTCAGTTTAGGCTAATATTCCTTAAATTCGCAACTTCTTAAATTGTTATAAAAAATTCGAAATATGAGTAAATATGATATCATTGTGCTGGGAAGTGGCCCGGGAGGTTATGTAACTGCCATTCGCGCTTCACAACTTGGTTTTAAAACTGCTATTATTGAAAAGGAAAGTCTTGGTGGAGTTTGTTTAAATTGGGGATGTATACCAACAAAAGCGCTTTTAAAAAGTGCTCAAGTTTTCGAATATTTAAAACATGCAGAAGAATACGGACTTACCTTAGACAATGCCGATAAAGATTTTGGTAAAGTTGTAAAGAGAAGTAGAGATGTTGCAGATGGAATGAGCAAAGGTGTTCAGTTCTTAATGAAGAAAAATAAAATTGATGTAATTGAAGGTTTTGGAAAACTGAAAGGTGGAAAAAAAGTTACTGTTACAGATAAAGATAACAAGACCAAAGATGTTGAAGCAGATCACATTATAGTTGCTACGGGAGCAAGATCAAGAGAACTTCCTAATCTTAAACAAGACGGTAAAAAGGTTATTGGTTATAGAGAAGCAATGACATTGAAAGAGCAACCAAAATCTATGATCGTAGTAGGTTCTGGAGCTATTGGAGTTGAATTTGCTCACTTTTACAATGCAATGGGAACAGAGGTTACTATAGTAGAATTCTTACCGAATCTTGTTCCATTAGAAGATGAAGATGTTTCCAAGCAATTTGAACGTAGCGTGAAAAAAGCTGGAATAAAGGTAATGACCAATTCTTCTGTTGAAAGCGTTGACATTTCAGGAAAAACTATAAAAGCGAAGGTTAAGACCAAAAAAGGTGAAGAAATCTTAGAAGCAGATATCGTTCTTTCTGCAGTTGGAATTAAAACGAACATAGAAAATATAGGATTAGAAGAATTAGGAATTAAGACAGATAAGGATAAGATAGTTGTTAACGAATGGTATCAGACCAACGTTAGCGGAATTTATGCTATTGGAGACGTTGTAGCAGGTCCAGCACTTGCGCATGTTGCTTCAGCTGAAGGAATTACTTGTGTAGAGAAAATTGCAGGAATTCATGTTGAAGCTTTAGACTACGGAAATATTCCTGGATGTACTTATGCAACTCCAGAGATCGCTTCAGTAGGAATGACAGAAAAACAAGCTAAAGAAGCAGGTTACGAACTTAAAGTTGGGAAATTTCCTTTTTCAGCATCAGGAAAAGCAAAAGCAGCTGGAACTCCAGATGGATTTGTAAAAGTGATCTTCGATGCTAAATACGGTGAATGGTTAGGTTGCCATATGATTGGTGCAGGAGTTACAGATATGATAGCTGAAGCTGTTCTAGGTAGAAAACTGGAAACTACTGGTCATGAAGTATTAAAAGCAATTCACCCTCATCCAACAATGAGTGAAGCTGTAATGGAAGCTGTTGCTGCTGCTTATGATGAGGTGATACACTTATAAGATATTGTTTTACCATAAAAAAAAGCTCCGAGATATCTCGGAGCTTTTTTATTTTGTACAATTTTTTTTATTTGAGAAAACTGCTAATTGCCAGATCGTAACTTTGCAGGCCAAAACCTAAAATAACCCCTTTCGCATTTGGAGAAATAAAGGATTTATGTCTGAATTTTTCTCTGGAATAGGTGTTTGAGATATGAACTTCCACCACCGGAATTCCTATTGCTTTAATGGCATCTCCAATTCCTATTGAAGTATGTGTGTAAGCAGCAGCATTTAAAACGATACCATCAAAATCCTTATCTGCTTTTTGTATCTCATCTATCAACTCACCTTCTATATTGCTTTGATATTGGAATAATTCTACTTCCCTAAATTGAAATTGTAATTTCGAAAAATAATCGTCAAAATTCACGTTTCCGTAAGTATCGGGTTCTCTAGATCCCAGAAGATTTAAATTAGGCCCATTTATAATTATCAATTTCATAGAAAACAGCTTTTAGTAGAAATGAATATTTGTTTAAAGGCGATCAACCGGACTTAGCCTATAACCAATCCCGATCATGATATTATTAAATTTAAAATCTTGTGAAGGTTGGTTCAAGAAGTCGTCTACCTTCCTCCTACTAACTTCATAGGTATAGCGGCCTTGAATAAAAATAGATTTAGTGATATCCATTCCTATTCCTGCACCAACTTCCCAACCAAATTGATCTTTAGTTTCGTCATTAGCTCCTAATAAATAAGTGACTTGTGGTCCAGCTTGAACATTAAACCCACGATCCCCAATTAAATATTTTAGCATTAGTGGGAAGTACAGTATATTATAATCGTTTACATATGCAAAATTGGCGCCTGGCTGTAAATGAAATTTATCTGAAATATAAATATCTACAAACGCGCCGGCATATCCACCAGCACCATAGTCTTCATAAGTGCTTTCGGTATTTACTCCGTTTACTTTTGCATATACAAAACCTGCTAAAAACCCAGGTTTGGTATCTTTATTTCTTCTGTACTGGGCACTTACAGATACTGTTGAAATTAAAAATATAAAGGCTAATAAAATTGTTCTAAACATGAGGCATCATTTATAATAATGTTTAAAAATACTATAAAAATAGCGCACTCCAAGTAAAAATGGAGCCAACACAAAAAAAAAGCGACCTTTAATAAGGTCGCTTAATATACTTATTTGGATTTATTTCTAGAATAAAAACCCGATCCCAGCTTGTAGCACAGAATGTTTAACATCGCTGTTATTGAACAATGAAGAATAAGAATCATCATAAACATCAGATAAACCGTAGTTATATCTAGCGTTCACAAAAAATCCTCCTCTAAACTTGTAGGCAGCACCTAAAGCTAAACTAAGATCTACTTTATTAAATTGATCTTCATTTAAAGGAACATCTCCACTATCACCACTTGGGTTACTATCTATTTCACTATTTACTAAAAATCCTACTTGTGGACCGGCTTCTAAAGAAAGCCCATCAATTAAATAAAATTTAGCCAATACAGGAACATTGATATAATCTAATTGATATTCTACATCATTAGCATTATCTCTACTTACCAAATCATAACCTTGTCCAGAATACAAAACTTCTGGTTGTACAGAAAATTTATCTGAAACTGGAATTTCTGCTAAAAGACCTAAGTGAAAAGAAGTTCTAGAATCTGGATTATCAAAATTCCCAAAACCATCTCCATTAAAAGTGCTGGAGTTAATACCCCCCTTTACACCAAACATTACATACTCTTGTGCATTTGCAGTGTAAATATTTACAAGTGCCACAGCTATTACTAAAATTGATTTTTTCATTTGTTTCTATTTTAAGTTCACAAGCAAAATTAATCCTACATTTGTTAAGAAAGTGTTACTCAAACCTAAAGTATTGCCAATACTTATATCTTTAAGTGTTAATAACCCCGAGAATGACCTGGAATGAAGCCTTAGCAGATTATAAGACCTATTTACTTCTAGAGAGAGGGCTTTCAGAGAATTCTGTGATTAACTACTCATTAGACATTCAAAAGCTTATTAACTATTTAGAGCAGAATTCCATAGCAATTTCTCCCCTTAAAATTTCCGCAGAAATCCTTCAGCAATTCATTTATGAAGTTGCTAAAACATTAAATTCTAGATCACAATCCAGATTAATTTCAGGATTAAAAAGCTTCTTCAACTATCTCATCTTTGAAGAATATAGAGAGTACAATCCAATGGAAATTATTGAATCTCCAAAAATCGGAAGAAAACTTCCAGATGTACTTTCCTTGGCAGAGATCGATAAAATGATCTTTCAAATAGATCTAACTTCAGAACAAGGCGAACGCAACAGAGCAATTATAGAAACTCTTTACGGCTGTGGCCTTCGTGTTTCAGAATTACTAGACCTTAAACTTTCAGATCTTTTCTTTAAAGAAGGATTTATAAAGGTGACTGGAAAAGGTGATAAACAACGTTTTGTTCCTGTAAGCGGAATTACTGAAAAATATATTTCAGAATATCTTAGAAACTCCAGAATTCAGGGAATTATTCAGCCTAAATCTTCAGACATCATTTTTTTGAACAGAAGGGGAAACTCCCTTACTCGGGCAATGATCTTTACTATTGTAAGAACATTAGCGAAGCAGGCTGGAATTCAGAAGAAAATAAGTCCGCATACATTTAGACACTCCTTTGCCACGCATCTTTTAGAGAATGGTGCCGATCTAAGAGCAATACAACTCATGTTAGGCCACGAAAGCATCACCACTACAGAAATCTATGTGCATGTAGATAAAAGTCAGCTAAAAAAGGTAATAAACTCCTTCCATCCGCGTAGCAATTATTAATGTTATGCTAAACCCACGTTATAATTTTTAATTAAGCTAAGTCCGACTTAACTTCATAAAAAATTAGAAAAATGAAGCATTTAAAATTTAAGAATGGGGATGAAATGCCCGCTATTGGATTAGGAACTTGGAAATCTGATAAAGGAGAAGTAGGAAAAGCAGTAAAGGTTGCTATAGAAAATGGTTACAGACATATTGATTGTGCAGCAGTTTATGGTAACGAAGCTGAAATAGGCGAAGCTTTAGCTGAAGTTTTAAAAGAAGGAAAAGTTAAGAGAGAAGATATTTGGATCACTTCTAAACTTTGGAACAATGCACATAAATCTGAAGATGTGCTCCCCGCATTGAAACAAACATTGAAAGATCTGAAACTCGATTATTTGGATCTTTATCTTATACATTGGCCAGTGGCTTTTAAACCGGAGGTATCACAACCACAAAACGATGATGATTTTTTGTCTTTGGAAGAAGCGCCAATCATAGATACTTGGAAGAAGATGTTAGAAGCTAAAGAAAATGGGCTTTCTAAACATGTGGGAGTTTCTAACTTTAGCGCTAAAAAATTAAAAGATCTTTTAGCCGAAACCAAAGATGGTCCGGAAATGAATCAGGTGGAATTGCACCCATATTTACAACAAGACGATCTATTAGAATTTTGCAGCAAGAACGATATTAATTTAACAGCCTATTCCCCATTAGGAAGCGGAGACAGAGCCGATTCTATGAAAGCTATAGATGAACCTTCGTTGTTAGAAAATAAAACTATCAATAATATTGCTAAGAAACACGGAGCTTCTCCTGCACAGGTGATTATTAACTGGAATACCTTACGTGGAACTGCTGTAATTCCTAAGTCTACCAATGAAGGTAGAATTATAGAGAATTTAGAAAGCACCGGAGTAAAACTAAATGAAGAAGATCTTAAGGAAATTGCTTCCTTAGATGAGCATTTTAGATATGTTACCGGAGAATTTTTTGTAACTAAAGGAAATTCGTACGAAGATATTTATGATGAAAAATAGAATTTAAAGAAACCTTTATAAATAAAAAGATCCCGCAAAAGCGGGATCTTTTTATTTATAGTAAGGCTGAAATTATTTTGCAATATTCACAGCTCTGGTTTCTCTAATAACGGTAACCTTCACCTGTCCTGGATAGGTCATGTCTGTCTGGATCTTTTGAGAGATCTCGAATGATAAGTTAGAAGCTTTATCATCTGTTACTTTATCACTTTCAACAATTACTCTTAATTCTCTACCAGCTTGAATAGCATAGGCCTTTTTAACTCCTCCAAATCCAAAGGCAATTTCCTCAAGATCTTTTAAACGTTGGATATAAGAATCTAATACTTGTCTTCTCGCTCCTGGTCTTGCTCCACTAATAGCATCACACACCTGTACGATTGGAGATAATAACGAATTCATTTCAATTTCGTCGTGGTGAGCTCCAATAGCGTTACACACTTCTGGTTTTTCACCATATTTCTCTGCCCATTGCATTCCTAAAATTGCGTGAGGCACTTCCGTCTCAGTATCCGGCACTTTCCCAATATCATGAAGCAATCCGGCACGTTTAGCTAATTTCGGGTTTAAACCAAGCTCTGAAGCCATTACACCACATAATTTTGCAACTTCTCTAGAGTGATGCAGTAAGTTTTGTCCATAAGAAGAACGATATTTCATTCTACCAACAATCTTGATCAATTCTGGATGCAATCCGTGGATTCCAAGATCTATAACGGTACGCTTACCTATATCGATAATTTCTTCATCGATCATCTTTTTGGTCTTCTTTACCACTTCTTCAATTCTAGCAGGGTGAATTCTTCCATCCGTAACTAATTTATGAAGCGATAAACGAGCGATCTCTCTTCTCACGGTATCAAAACAGGAAAGAATAATAGCCTCAGGCGTATCATCTACAATGATCTCTACTCCTGTTGCAGCTTCTAAGGCTCTAATGTTTCTACCTTCTCTTCCAATAATTCTACCTTTTACATCATCACTTTCCAAATTGAAAACAGAAACACAATTCTCAATCGCTTCTTCTGTACCAATTCTCTGGATGGTAGTAATAATGATCTTTTTAGCTTCTTGTTGCGCAGTTAACTTGGCTTCTTCAATAGTATCTTGAATCATCGCCATGGCATCTGCCTTTGCAGTATCTCTCAAGGTTTCTGTAAGCTGTGCTTTAGCATCTTGTGCAGAAAGACTGGAGATCACTTAGAATTGTTGTATTTGCGCAAGGTGTAATTTATAGTTTTCTTGTTTTCTCTCATCT
>CAZWSP010000140.1:0-8094 GCA_964636585.1 uncultured Antarcticibacterium sp. | reverse complement strand
CTTGTTGTTCAAAAGCTAACTTATCAAATTGCTTTTGACAACTTATATTTCCAATTATTAAAATTAGTAAGAAAAATTTTCTAAACATATTTGCTACAACGTGTTATATCAAAACCAATATACACTTTTAATCAAATATATTTCGGGATAAACGCAGGTTTTCTGGGTTTTTATCGGAATCGGCCAGCTGCTTTAAAGTGACATCTAACGGACTTTTAATCTTTAATAGATCATGTTGCGTTACGTGCGTGTAGATCATTGTGGTTTCAGGTCGGGAGTGGCCTAACAGCGCTTGGATATGCCTTAGATCAATGCCATTTTCCAACATATGGGTTGCATAAGAATGTCTTAATGTATGTGGCGTAACATGCTTTTTTATCTTCGCTCTGCTACATGATAATTTTAAAACACTGCGCACAGAAGAGGCACTATATTCATTTCCATCTTTGCCTTCAATAAACAAATCCTCGGGCTTATAAGTGGTTAGATAATTATACAATAGCGGAATAAATGATTCTGCCATTACCACGTGCCTGTCCTTTCGGCCCTTTCCATTGCGAACATAGATCTGGCGCCGGTCTACATCTATATCTTGAAGTTTCAAGCTTAATGCTTCCCCAATTCGCAACCCGGAAGAATAGATCAAGATCAGCAAAGTTCTATGTTTTAAATTTCGGGTAGCTCTAAAAATATCGATCACTTCTTCCTTAGAAAGAACTATTGGTAAATACTTGCTTTTATTAGGTCTGGAAATTTCATCAACATTCAAAGCTTCCAGTTTATGTAACATTTCAAACTGTTTTAGCGCACTAATACATTGCCTGTGGGTACTTATAGAATAATCCTGCTTAGCTATTTTATTCTCAATAAAAAGCTCGAGATCTCGGTTGGTATATTCTGATATTGGCTTCTTCTGAAATTTTAGCAGTTTATAAATAAAACTCGCATAGGTACTAATGGTGCTTTTGCTGTAACGCTTGCCTTCCAAATAAGAAATAAATTCGTTCAGGTCCTTTTCTGCTTGGGGATCTAACGTATATTTTTGTAATGCCGAATAATCTATCTCACAACCAAAATTCTTTAAATGCCGATAAACTTTTGCTTTACTTTCTTGCGTTAAGGGCACGTAATAGCAGGAATGCGTTTTGGTCCAGGTAACCTCCGGAATCATTTTTAAATGTGCTTTTAAAGCCTCATTGTATTTAAATGCAATTCCCATTTGCAAGTTCTCTTTATGCTTAAAAGGGAAAAGTCTAACCTGCTCCATATTGGTCTAATTATACAGTTAATTTAGTATAAATAATTGATTTGAAGAGTTTTAAAATGAATTCAATTCGAAGTTAAAGGATCTGAAATATTATAAAACAAGCAGACCATTCTCTTTTAATTGCTGCATAGGTTTTGAGAACCAGAACAATTCAAAATCTTCCAATTTAGTTTCAAAATCGTTTTTTAGCGAAGAAAAGGAAGGAAGTTTGTCATTATAAGGCTGCAATGTTGGTAAGGTATCTAGCAACCAATCTCCAGTTTCCTTATCCAGGATTATAGAAAATTGATCTCTATTGCTATGGAAAGTAAAAACTAACTGATGCCTGGTAACTCCTCGTTTTGTTTTTATTTGTTCTGAAACCAATGGAAGCGCACCCAACCATACTATTTTTGCTGAAGGTTTTACGTTGAAATTTGGAACCGTATACAAGCATTTTTCAATATAATTTTCTTTGATCTGAGTTTTCGGGATCTTAAAATCGAACCATTCTTGAAGCGGAAATTCAAATCCAATTCCGTGCATAAAATTGAAAAGTGATTTTTTTAATCCAAAGCTGAATTTTGAATGATCAATCCCTGTTTTATCTTTAAAATCGACATCATTATTGGCAAAGCTAATATCCTTATAATTTGGAATAACCCCATAATCTGAAGGATTTAAGCCAACAGGACTATGCGCCGTTAAAGCGAACTGATGCCAAAAACCAGACTGAATAATTCCCATTTCGAATAACTGTCTTACCATTTCTAAACTGTCCACCGTTTCTTGAACGGTCTGAGTTGGATAACCGTACATTAAGTACGAATGCACCATGATGTTAGCATCGGTAAGGTTTTGAGTTACTTGCGCAACCTGTTCTACTGTTACTCCTTTATCGATCAATTTTAATAACCTGTCTGAAGCTACTTCCAAACCACCGGAAACCGCAATGCATCCAGATGCTTTCAGTAAATAACAAAGGTCTTTGGTGAAATTCTTTTCAAAACGAATATTGGTCCACCAGGTAACAGTAAGTTTTCTTTTAATAATCTCTAACGCAAGCGCTTTCATCAAGGCTGGAGGTGCAGCTTCATCTACAAAATGAAATCCGTTTTCTCCTGTTTGCTCAATGAGCTGTTCCATTCGATCTACCAAAATTTTGGCAGCAATGGGTTCATAAATTTTAATGTAATCTAAAGAAATATCGCAAAAGGTACATTTCCCCCAA
Organism: uncultured Antarcticibacterium sp.; assembly: GCA_964636585.1. Taxonomy (GTDB): domain Bacteria; phylum Bacteroidota; class Bacteroidia; order Flavobacteriales; family Flavobacteriaceae; genus Gillisia. The sequence goes on along the minus strand of CAZWSP010000140.1, from coordinate 5,617 downwards.
TAGCAACCGTGTGCCATGGTAAGCTTATTCCATCGGCCATCACTCCATAAACTGTGCATGGGATTGGCAATTTCTATTACAGAAATATAATCTTCCAACAAAAGATCTGAATAATCTGGCGTGCCCAGTTCGCTTTGTTTATAATCGGCTTTTGGGCTGTCATTCTTATAAACCACTTTTCCGTTCTCCAGTAAAAAGGTTCTTTTATAAGTAACTGCTTCCGTAGAGGTTTCAGAAGAACTAACTGCCGTTGCGAGTAATTCTATAGGAAGTTCTCCATCATCTAAAGTGATAAAGTCTAGGAATTCGAACACACGAACATCGGTAAGCGATCTAAGTTCGGTATTAGGAAAACCACCGCCCATCGCAATTTTAATTTCAGGATAGTTTGCTTTAATAAATTGTCCGCATCTTAAGGCACTATAAAGATTCCCAGGAAAAGGAACAGAAATGCACACCAACTTAGGTTGCGTGCTCTTTAACCGCTCTTCTAAGATCTTTAAGGTAATGGCATCTATTAAAGTAGTTTCTTCTTGTAGCTCCTCATACAATTCATCAAAAGAATTGGCGCTTTGCCCAAGTCGCTCGGCATATCTGCTAAATCCAAAATTATCGTCGATGCATTCAACAATAAAATCTGAAAGATCTTCTAAATATAGAGTAGCTAAATGCTTCGCTTTATCCTGCATTCCCATAGAACCAAAAGCCCAATCCATATCGTCTAACTGATCGAACCTAGAGGCTCGAGGCAGAAAATTATCGGTGCAAATTTGTCTGGCTAAGGTATTGTTCTTGCCTTGTAAGAACCGAATTACTTCATTTAAAGGTTGCAAATAGGCTTCTTTTAACGCATAAATTCGCTCGCAATTTTCTGTCTGAATACTGTCATTTTCTGAAGCGATCTCAAACAATTCTCTAAAGGTTTCTTCTGAAAAAAGCTCCAGGATCACTTCTATCCCAAGATCCATTTGATATGCCGAAAAATTTTTAGTGTTTAGAAAACCTTTTAGATAGGCCGTAGCCGGGTATGGCGTATTTAGTTGAGTAAAAGGTGGCGTAAGTAGTAAAAGGTCTTTCAAAATAGCATATTAAATAGATGCCTACAAAGATAGCTTATTGTTCGCTTTTTAAAATTTCTGCAACAGCTTGTTTGTACGCTTTTGGATTATTGGCTTTTTTGATCTTTTTAAAAGTCTTCTGCGGATTGCTAAAAGATTCTGAAAAGTAACTCCAAAAACCCTGCATTTTCATTTTTATAGGCGTTGGTCCAGACAATGCTGCATCATACTGCTCATAAATGGTATCATGAAATTCACTGAAGATCTTCCAACGGTCTTTTGGGTATTGGGTAGTATCGTTCTTGATCATACTTGGTAAAAACGGATCTGCAATAAGTCCGCGCCCTATCATAAAATGATCGATCTTCGGAAACCGCTCCTGCATCTGTTTAAATGCCGCAACGCTTGTAATATCACCGTTATAGTATAATTTATGTTTTGTAGCAGGAATGCAACGCTCAAAAGCATCTAAATCTACCGCACCTTTATAAAGTTGTTTTCCTATGCGTGCATGAATAGCAATATTCTTAAGCGGATATTTATCTAAAATTGGAAAAGCTTCCAAGATCTCATGACTATCTTCATAACCCATTCTCATTTTCATGGAAACTAGGATATCGGTTTCTGCATGGGCACGTTCCAAAATGTGATCTATTTTTGCAGGATCACAGATCAATCCAGAACCCATCCCACGTTTGGTAACCATAGGATAGGGGCAACCCAAGTTCCAGTTGAGCTCTTTATAACCTAATTGCTGAACGTACTTTGCCACAAATAAGAATTCTTCAGCATCATTAGTGATCACTTGCGGAATTACTTCCAACGTATTATTATGATCCGGAAGTAGATCTCGCTGGTACGAATTTTTTACCACCATCTTCCCGTCTAACCGAATGTAGGGCGCATAAAAGGTATCTATTCCGCCAAAATAATGATGAAACGCATTTCTGAATCGGAAATCGGTGAATCCTTGTAAAGGAGAAGAAAGTAAGGTGAAACTCATAGGCTAAATAATGCCTGCAAAGATACTTTAAAAAGCGAATTAAAACTGGGAGTTTCTTGAGAGAAATGAATGACTAAAATACTATTCTTGCGGTGCGGGAATAAAGTTGGAGGAAAGTTCAAAGTCATGATGAATGTCTTCGTGATCTTCATCTGCCGGAATCGTCCAGATGATGTTAGCAGTTATTTTCCATTCGGTATCGCTAATTTTTTCACCTTCAATAATCCCGTCGGTTACGTTATAATATCCTTGAGCTGGATAATTAGACTTCAATTTATATTTAGCAAAAGCAGCAATAAAATTTTCTTTTTCTAACTTAAATTCCGTTTTATCGGAATCAATAGCAAATAAAAATTCTATTAAGTAACCACTATCTGCAAGTCTTTCGCCAGTTATTGTATCTACTTTCTCTCCTGCAGCTTCATAATAATGAAACACAAGTCTATCCCCTTCAACAATTTTTCCCTCTAAAATTCCATTAGTATCTGTGCTATATTCAATTTCTGAATTTGGATAATAATAGGGTTCTATTGTCATGGATGAATGAACGAAATTTGCCCATCTATCCTCTTCTTCAGATTCTTCTTCGGATTCTTCTCCTCCTGTAATATCAACATTTGGAGTTTCCTCAACAACTTCAATTATCGGAGTTTCTTCATCGGCATCTGAAGTACTACAGCTCCAAAATAACCAGATAAATAAGAATAAATAAGTTGCATTTTTCATAAAATATAATGAGAGATTTAAGGCAATTTAATGATTTAAATCAAAAAAAAGATAATTTGTTTACATTATTAGTGATTATTAAGTGCTTTTTTTAGAGGTAGTTAGCTAAAAAGTTGACTAACGCTTCCGCTTATTGGTTTTCTGCGGAATTTTAAGTGCTAATAAAATTAGTTGAAGTTTAAAAATGGAGAAATTAAGAATCGATATAATCTTTATATTCCAAGAAAAACGATTCTAATAATAGCATGTTTTCATTTAAGAAATCGGAAACTTCTGGCCAATGCTTTTGATTATGAATATTAACCGAATCTAATTGCAGATAGAATCTTGTGACGCTCTTACCTTCAGGAAGCAGATAATTTTCTTCAATTTTTATATCCTTTAAATATTCCTTTTTTAAAATGCTTCTAAGCGCATAGATCTTTTCGAAGTAATAGGATTGGATTACTTCGTCTGCACTGTAGATATCTAAGGATACCTGAGCAAATTCAGTATTAAAAGTAAATTTTAGCTGTACTTCCTTTAAGCCCGTATTGTATAAAACCCATTTATGCGGAAATCCTTTACCAAAGCTCGTCCAGAATTCTTCTCTAACCTTTTTAGATTGCTCTTTAGTGAACATGGCTATAGAAAATAAGCTAATAAGATTCCGGCAACTATTACTACCAGTTTAGAGGCATTAAAAGTGTGGTTCTTGGAAGCTTCAAATAAAATGGTAGTAGAAACATGTAAGAAGATCCCAATTACAATTGCGTTTATATAGTTATTGTACTCTTTAATGACTTCAAAATTACTCGCAACCCAACTTCCTAGAGGCGTCATAAGTGCAAATAAGGAAAGAAATAAGACTACTTTGGCTTTGCTCATTTTAGAATGCAATAAGAAGGCAGATAATATTGCTGCAACCGGTATTTTATGAATTACCACCCCATATAAAAGATGTTCGGACGTGCTTAAAGGAAATCCTTCCAGAAAGGAGTGTATCACTAAACTAATAAGCAAAAGTGCAGGAAACTGACTCGTGTCGTCATGATGATGCATATGCCCATGCTCGGCTCCTTTAGAAAGAAATTCCAGCATGATCTGCAATAGCAACCCTAACATGATAAAGACTCCTATTTTGGAACTTCCAGATTCATACACTTCCGGTAACAATTCGAAAACCGTTACAGAAAGCAAATAAGCACCACTAAAAGAAAGCAATAACTTAAAGCTGATGGATGAATTTGGTTTTAGGAAAAGAGCGATTAGATAGCCCGCAATTACCGATAAGAGTGGCAGAATATAGATCATTAAATATTTAGCTTTCTCAAGATTAGTTTCTACAAGTTGAAAAGGATCTTTTTAATAATTTTCCTTTAATAACGGGTATTCTGCTCAACATGTAATTGATATATCGCACAAAAATAACGTATTTTTGCCATTTAAGAAATGATGGGAATGGATAATAATTTTGAAATGGTTGCCAAGACCCTTTTTGGTTTTGAACCAATATTGGCAAAGGAGTTACGTAATTTAGGTGCAATGGATATTAAGGAAGGCGTAAGAAACGTTCGCTTTTCTGGAGATAAAGGTTTTATGTATAAAGCCAATCTTTGTTTACGCACTGCAATTAAAATATTGAAACCTTTTACATCCTTCAGAATAGCTTCTGAAGAAGATCTTTATAACGAAGTAAAAAAGATTGCCTGGGAAGATTTCATGGAAGTGAATGATACTCTTGCGATCGATGCTACCGTGCATTCAGAAAAATTTACCCACTCCAAATATATCGCTCAAAAAACAAAGGATGCAGTAGTAGATAGATTCAGAGAAAAATTTGGTTCTCGCCCAGATGTAGACTTAGATTTTCCAACCTTGCGTATCAATGTGCATATAGAAAATAACACTTGTAATATCTCTTTAGATAGTTCAGGGCAATCGTTGCATAAACGTGGTTATAAAACCGCAACCAACATTGCACCTATCAACGAAGTTTTAGCAGCGGGAATGTTGCTTTTTTCTGGATGGGACGGACAATGTGATTTTATGGACCCAATGTGCGGAAGTGGAACTATTTTGATTGAAGCTGCAATGATCGCCTGTAATATTCCGCCAAACTTAAATAGAAAGGAATTTGCTTTTGAAAAATGGAAAGATTGGGATGTAGATCTTTTTGAAAAGATCGAAGAATCTGTTCTAAAGAAAGTACGGGATTTTCATTTCACCATTACCGGATATGATAAAGCACCTTCTGCGGTGACAAAAGCAATAGATAACGTAGAAAATGCCAATCTAGCCGAATTTATTCAGGTGAAACAACAGAATTTCTTTGAAAGTTCTAAGCCGGGAGAACGCCATTTGCATATGGTTTTTAATCCGCCTTATGGCGAGCGTTTAGATATAGATATGCCTGTTTTTTATAAAGAAATAGGAGATACGTTGAAGCAAAGTTACCCTGGAACTGAAGCTTGGTTTATAACGAGTAATTTGGAAGCCATCAAGCATGTAGGTTTACGCCCATCTAGAAAGATCAAATTATTTAACGGAGCTTTAGAGTCGAAACTTTTGAAATATGATATTTATGAAGGAACTAAGAAACTTCATAAAATAAGAGACCAAGAAGAGGAGTAAGTTTTTATTCTAAACAAATACATTTCTACAAACTCAATGTGAATAAAATGTCATCCTGAGCCTGTCGAAGGATCCATTTAATACGGAGTTAAATCCTGAAATAAATTCAGGATGACGATCCTCTCAAAGCCACATTTCGACTCCACTGGTTGCGATAACTAGAATGTCATCCTGAGCCTATCGAAGGATCTTTATAAATCAAATCTTCGTTTAATCT
>CAZWSP010000139.1:0-8256 GCA_964636585.1 uncultured Antarcticibacterium sp. | reverse complement strand
AAGTCGGCATTGCCATTTTGGGGAGCGGTTAATACTATTCCCGATGGATGGCAGCTTTGCGATGGTACTAATGGTACACCTCCAATGCAAGGAATGTTTGTTGCCGGTCTAGATCCAAATGATCCAGATCATGACGAAATAGGAAAAACAGGTGGATCTAGTAAAGTCGTATTAACCGATAAAGAAATGCCTGCTCACAATCACACTGGATCTGTTTATATTCCTGGACATAAACATGCGTTGCCAAAGACAGTATATTCTAAAGATGGAGCTAGTGGAGATAATAACACCTTTACCAATAAGGATAATACAGGATCTACCAATGTAACAGAAACCAGTTTTTCTCCAGGGCAAACAGTCAATTTAACTACCGCCCAAAAAGGGCAAAATGCAGCTCATGAGAATAGACCAAAATTTTATACGATGGCTTGGATAGCCTATGTAGGATAAATAAGCCCCCGATCTTCAGTAGTAGTTTCTCCAAACAGTACTAAATAAAAACGCAGTCAAGCGCGACCGAGGGCAAATGCCTTTGATCGCTTGACTGCGTTTAACTGTTTGGAGAAAAGCAAAGATAAACTATTACTATTAAAATCGAAATGAAAACACCTACATCATACTACGGAGGTAAACAAAATTTAGTTTCTACCATAATTCCTTTAATACCAGAGCATACAACTTATACCGAAACCTTTGTAGGTGGAGGTGCTATTTTTTGGGCAAAGCCTAAAAGCGAAGTTGAGATAATTAACGATTACAATAGGGAGTTAATAAATTTTTACGAATGCGTACAGAATGAATATGTGGAACTTGAAAAGATGATCAGGATAAGCCTGCATAGCCGTTCCCTACATAATGATGCCACTGTGATATATAATAACCCACACATGTTCGATCGTTTAAGAAGATCCTGGGCGGTTTGGGTATTAGCTGCACAATCCTTTAGCTCTATGCTTGATGGTTCTTTTGGATATGATAAAATAAAAGGCACTACGAGTCAGAAAATAACCAACAAAAGGGATGGTTTCACTTTAGATCTATCCATAAGAATGCAAAATGTTCAGGTTGAATGCACGGATGCATTGAGAGTAATCAATTCAAGAGATCACGTAGATGCATTTCATTATTGTGATCCGCCTTATTTTAACAGCGATTGCGGACATTATGATGGATATAGCCGTGATGACTTTGAAAACCTCTTAAAAACGCTCTCAAGGGTTGAGGGAAAGTTTCTTTTGAGTAGTTATCCAAGTGATATCCTTGCTGAATATACCAAAGCGAATAACTGGAGTGTGAAAACCTTGGAGCAAACAGTTAGCGTTGCCAATGGAACCGGTAAGCCAGGAAAGAAGAAGATTGAAGTTCTTACAGCAAACTATGACCTTAGTAACCCACAAGACCATTTAAAGCTGTTTTAAATGGTCTTGCAGTGATGTTTAAAATGTGATTATATTGCGTGTATTAAAAGTGCGGATTTTGATTTGCGATTATGCGGATTTTGATTTGCCGATTATAAATTTCCAAAATAAAATAATTAATAAAATTTAAAAAATTTGCTTGTGTATCATCCGAAAATTTATCGCTTATTTTCAGCGCTACTTTTCATATACTGAGCAGTTGTATGCAATTACGGAACAACCTCAATCAAAACGAAATAACTAATGTATATATCTAAGATTCAGATAAATAATTTCAGAAACTTCAAGAACAAAGAAATTATTTTTAATGACGGTGTTAATGTAGTAATTGGACACAACAATGCTGGAAAAACTAATTTAATAAAAGCCATTTCTTTAGTTATTGATAACGAGAGACCAAAACGCTTAGATATAGATGATTTTAATAAGAATGTTACATTAGACGAGCTTAAAGCAAACCCACCAAAGATTAGTATATCTGTTACAATAACTAAAGGAAAAGAAGAAACTCCGGACGATTTAGTAACTATATCTAATTGGTTAACAAAACTAGATAATTCGTACGAGGCCTTATTAACGTATGAATTTTTCCTACCTGAGAAACAGAAAGAAAAATATATAAAAGCATTATCCACATTAACAGATGAAACACCTTTGGGCATTAACAAAGCATGGAAGTTAATTAAACATGAATTTATAAGGTTTTATGGATACAAAATATGGGGCGGAGAAATAACAAATCAAGCATCTGCTGATTCTGAATCATTACAAAAATTCGATTTTCAGTTTTTAGATGCTATTCGTGATGTTGAGAGAGATATGCTAACAGGTCGCAATACTCTTTTAAGAGAAGTCTATGATTTCTTTATGGATTACGAAATAAAAATTGATGAAGGCAAAAATAGAGAAGTAAAACACGCTGAAATCAAAGCTAAAAAAGAATTGTTTTCAATACAAGCGGATAATCTAATCAAAGACTTAAGTGATAGAATAGAAACAGGAAAACAAGAAATTCTTTCATACGCTACGAAAACAGGAGCGTCTTTCAATAACGCAACACCTACTTTTGAAGGAAGTATCTCTGAAAATGAAATGTATTCGGTATTAAAACTTATTGTAGAATATAAATCAGGTATTAAAATCCCAGCAACACATAATGGTTTAGGTTATAATAATTTAATATTCATGTCTTTATTACTAGCGAAAATGCAAGTAAATGCAGATGTTGACTATTTAGACAATAATGCCAAAGTTTTTACAACTCTTGCAATTGAAGAACCAGAAGCGCATCTTCATCCTGCAATGCAGTATAAGTTTCTTAAATTTTTGAATGAAAATAAAAAAGAAAAAAAGGTTCGTCAAATATTTGTAACAACTCATTCAACCCATATTACTTCAGCTGTTTCTTTAGATGAAATTATTTGCCTTCACAATGAAAAAGGTGAAACCTCTGTTGGATATCCTAATCAAGTATTTCCTGAAGACAAAAATAAAAAATATGTTCAACGTTTTTTGGATGCAACAAAATCCGATATGCTTTTTGCGCCAAAAGTTATTTTTGTTGAAGGATTAGCGGAGCAATTATTAATCTCTCTTTTTGCTAAATACTATAATATAGAGTCAGAAAAAGAATTCAATTTAAAACAAGAAGCAGAACCAACAGGTGAAATATATTCTTCTAAAACTATAGAAGATAACCATATCGCTATTATAAATGTAAACGGAAAATATTTTGAACATTTTCTATATTTATTTGACAAAAATGAACCAAATACCATTCATAAAAAAATTGCTTGTTTAACTGACAGAGATCCAATTTCTAAATTAAAAACAGATTCTAATTATCGTAAATGTTATCCGTTTGAATACTTGCAAGATTTAACCTTGAATGACTATAAAGATAACTCAACTGATAATATCACAAAATATCAAACTCACCCTAATATTCGATTTTTTAGCCAAGATCAAAATCAAGGAAAAACATTTGAATATGACCTTGTACTTTTTAACCCAAGTCTTAAATTATTAATAACGGAATCTATGAGTAATACTACTCAAATAGAAAGTTTAATGAACTTGTATGAGGATAACACAAAAGAGGTCTCAGATTTTTTAGAAATACTTCCTTATGGTTCTGACAAAAATCCTAATAAACAAAACATTGCAATTAGAGATGGTATAAATAGTTCTAATTGGACAAATGATGATGATAAAAAGAAAGCCATTATCGCATCAAGATATTTAAATTCCATTGGAAAAGGTGAAAATGCTTTAGAATTAGCATATATATTAGAAGATAATTTAAATAAATTCGGCACAGATGAATATATCGAATTTACAGTTCCAACTTATATTAAAGAAACAATAGATTGGATATGTCAATAACTACTATAACCTCTGATTATAAAATAGATGACATTGATAATAATTTCAGAGTATCAGCTGGACCTGGTGCAGGTAAAACTTATTGGTTGGTAAACCATATAAAGAATATATTACACAATTCAGATAAGCTATCCATAATAAGAAAAGTAGCTTGTATCACATATACAAATACTGCTGTAGAAACTATTTATAGGCGTTTAGGAACTTCATCTGCACAAGTAGAAGTATCTACAATTCATAGTTTTTTATATAAGCATATAGTGAAGCCATATGTCTCATTTATTGCTGAAGAATATAATATAGACATCAGTAAGGTTGATGGTCATGATGAAATAAAAACAAGTTTCAAAAAAGTTAGTAATTGGATAGAAGATCACCCAAATTATTCAACCTTAAGGCACCCTTTCACTTTTAATCAATTAACTGGATTACAAAACAATAAAACAGCATTAATTAATTGGTTTAATTCTATTGCTTATAATTTTAATCCAATAAACAATGATATTGACATTAGTCTTATTCGTTCTGAAGCTTACTATATAGAAGGTAATGACAGAAGGTATTTAAATAGAATTTGTTTAAACGCTTTAGATCATAATCTAATTGAATACAAGAAGCAATATTGGAATGAAGGTAAGGTTTCACATGATGATGTATTATTTTTCAGTTTCCAGTTACTAAAAAAATTCCCATTTATATCTGAAGTATTATTAGCTAAGTTTCCATATTTAGTAATTGATGAATTTCAAGATAATAATCCAATTCAATTAGAAATTTTCAAAATATTAGGTTTAAGTGGAATAAAAACTGGTGTTATTGGAGACCCTATGCAATCTATTTATGGATTTCAAGGTGCAAATCACACTCAATTTAATTCTTTTATACTACCTAATTTAAGAGAGTATACTCTTAACGAAAACAGAAGGAGTAGTAATGAAATAATAGATGTTCTCGATTCTATTAGAGCAGATTTTAACCAAGTAAAATATCGGAATGTTACTATCGCAAAACCTATTCTTTTTATAGGAGATATGACAATAGCTTTGCAGAAAGCAAAAGAAAAATGTGCATTGGAAGATGTTCAAACTTTATCATGGACTAACTTCCTTTCTAATGCCTTGAAAGCGGAGATAAATGGTGTTGATCTAGATAGTGAACTGTTAGAAAAATTATTAATAGAGGATTCTAATAGAAATAGAAAATATTTAATCCACACTTGTATAAAATCTATAGCTTACGCTAGAGAAAATAAATTTAAAGATTCGATCAAAGAACTAGAAAAACTTTTTAATTATAAAAATGACAGATTACAAGGTAAACGTAAAGCTTTGAAATACATAACATTGTTATTAGATAAGTATAATGTTTATAAAGATTTATCTTTATTAGATTTCGCTAACTTTGTTAAAGAAAATCTTGATAATAGTATTTCAAAAATAACTGGAGGTCGTGGTAAACTTTTCTATAGCAATCATACTTTTAATCAATTATCACTTTGTGTTTCTATACCAGAAGATTTAAGCCTACACAAAACCATACACAAATCAAAAGGTGATGAATTTAAGAATGTTTTATTAGTCCTAAAAAAGGAAAGTGATATTGATTTTTTAATTAATCCAGATTTAGAGAACATAGAAGTACAAAGAATAAATTATGTTGCAGTTAGTAGAGCCCAAAATAGACTTTTTATATCTGTACCAACATTAAGTGCAGAAAAACAACATGCATTAAATAATCTGTTTGATATTGAAAATATATAAAAACTGTATAAAACAATCTGTATAGTTAATGGCTCAATAGTACTAAATTTGAAGTCCACCGCTTTTACTCAAATTATAGAATAGACTGAAAGTTTCCTTTCTTTAAAGCGCCACTAAACATACAGTAAACGTTGTGCGCAAGCTTGCACAAAGTTTCAAACTAATTTTTCTGTAATTCTAATTTCTCCTTTAATTCTAAAGGTTCTTCTCCGAAAATTTGAATAATAAAAGATTTTAAACTTGGACCAATCATTTGATAAAGAGCTTTTTTCTCTTCAGGTATATCTTTTTCAGAAATTGTTAGAAAATAGACAATGGCCGTTGGCACTTCTAAAACTTCACAAATTTTATCTAAAGTCTCAGGATTAGGATGATATTTACCTTTAATAATCTGAGAAAGTGCCGTTGGCGATTTTCCTATTTTTTCCGCTAACATAGCTTGGGTTAAACCTTTTTGCTTTATTAACTTCTGTAGAACTTGTCCTATTTCCATAATGCTTTTTCCTAACTTGAGAATATATCGTAGCCAATACCAATTAATCGAATTAGACTAACAAATATTTCTATATATCTCTTCTTACTAGTCGTATTAGATAATTCATTGCGATAATGAATTAATAATTTTTTGGTGTTTTCATCTATTTTATCAGATGCTATTGCAGCATCAATATCCTCAATTAATTTACTTTTTATCATGCCTATTTATATTAAATTATATTCATTTAATACAAGGCCTAAAATGCATTTTGACCTTGCTTAACTAATCATTCTAAGATTTGTATAAGCAAGATTGTGCTCGTCGTCTAAATTTTTAAAATGGAAACTATATAGTTTGCGAAAAACTTCTCTAAAATTTATTAAACTTCTACGCTTTCTTTTTAGAAAACTTCCTTTTTGTTTTTTATAATATTTCTCCCTCTTTCGAGAAATTTCAAAAGCATTAATATCTAGGAATAAATCGTATCGAAAATCATCTTCTATTAATTGATTCGCTAGTTGTATTAGGTCTTCATCACTTAAGCTCAGTAATTCATGTCCATGAGCATACTTATCAATCAAACGCTGAATTTGCTTTCTAAGAATATCTTGTTCCCGAGCTTCTTTCTGTATCTTTTTATCAAAATATAATTCTTCATTCCAAAATTTTGAAGAATCTAATCTAGAGACAGCATTAAGAGAGATACTAACCATCTCATTATTTACTTCATTTGTGAACTCACAAAACCTAGTAGCATATTTGATCGGATTGGAAATAAACCAATTAGTAAAATCTTCAGTTATTTTATTTGATAGTAAATCACGTAATTTTAGTAAATATGTGAGCATGATTTTATTTTTTTTAAATTTAAGTAAAACTTAAATAAATAGCAAACAAATAAACTAATCTTTTATCGCATTAAATAAATGTTATATAAATTAGCCAGCACACAATAACGGTTCATGTCTAGAAATTGACTATAAAAAGGAGAACTGACATAAATTTTAATTTTTTTGTGAATTCTTAGCTTTAGATATACTTATTTCTTTGATGACTAATTTCTGTTTTAAAGCTTTCATATCATCGCTTATTTTGCGATCTACGATCTTAGCATAATGTTGGGTGGTTCTAAGATCTTTATGTCCCAACATTTTGCTCACAGATTCTATAGGCACACCATTTGTCAACGTGATGGTTGTGGCAAAAGTATGTCGGGCCAAATGAGTGGTGAGTGGTTTGGTAATTCCGCAAAGGGCAGCGATTTCTTTTAAAAATGCATTTGATTTCTGGTTACTCAATACAGGTAATACATATTTCCCATCTTTTACTTCAGGGTGGTCTTTATATCGATCTAAAATTTCTTCTGCAAGGGGCAGGAGAGGAATACTACTCAGGGATTTGGTTTTTGTTCTTTTGATTCGAATCCATTTGCTTCCATCAATACCCTTAGTGATATCTGCACTGCTCAGTTTTTTTACGTCAGAATAGGCCAGCCCGGTATAGCAGCTAAACACAAACATATCTCTTACGATCTTAAGCCGATCCAGATACAGCTCTTTATCAATGAGTTTCTGGACTTCTTCTTCATTTAAATATTCTCGCTCTACAGAATCAAACTTGACTTTGAAATTGTAAAATGGATCACGATCCATCCACTGGTTGGCTAGGGCAATGCGAATTATTTTTTTAAAATTGTTCACGTATTTCAGTGCAGAATTATGATTGCACTCCCGTTTGGTCTTTAGAAAGTATTCGAGCTTGGTAATAAACTGGTGGTTAATATCATTCATAGGGAAATCTTCTGCTCTAAATTCTTCCTCTAAAAATTGCTCCACATGGTTATAACAGGTCCAATATCGCTTTGCGGTGCTTTTAGAGATGCTTTTACCGGATAAGCGATCCATTTGTTCGTTATGCTCTTTAAAGACCTCCAGGGTCATCTTAGGCTTAGGTTTGTTTTCGCCTTTCAATTCCCCGATCATTACGTCAGCCGTAATAGTTTGATCGTTGTCTGATAATACCTGATGAATTTTATTAAGCTTATGGCGAAGATTGTTGATATGGGTATTGATCTCCTTCTCATTTGGATTATTACCCATTACTTTTTGCAATTTTACATTCCAGAATTCCGGTTGTATCCTGCGAGAAATACTGTATTCTTTTCTTTTCCTGTCTACAGTTAGCCTTAAGTAAATAGGGGCAAGGCCGCGTTTAT
>CAZWSP010000138.1:0-8259 GCA_964636585.1 uncultured Antarcticibacterium sp. | reverse complement strand
TCGTAATTTCAAAATGTCAAGTTTTTTTCGATCTTTCAGCTCTTCATCAATCATTCTTGCTGCGCTATCGGATGGCAAATATACAACGCTTTTCTACTTTCGCAAAGGTTTTTTAAAAAAATTATTCGGCAATCCAACTTATGGCTTTCAGCCTATCTGCTAGACTAAAGCTCTGCACTTCTGCATCCATAAGCAAGTCTTTGATTTCCATTGCATTCTGAAACCAATTGATATCTGTGACCACTGCAATTCTCTTAAATTTTTCAGCATTCGTAAATTTAAAAGCTACATCTTTAAAGAAAGCAGCCATCGAAATATGCCTTCCTTCTTCAATTTCTATATATAAATTGATCTGTTTATGCTTTTCTACTCGTTCTAAGATGAGTTTATGAACTTCAGATACCTTCTTTGAATCCAGATCTTCGGTAATTAAAATACCAACTACATTCTCTGAAAATTTAAAAGTAGAAACCATTTCTTAAATGAATTGCAGGGAGATAAATTTGTTACTATTCAAATTCAGAATTGTTAGAAGAAACCCAAGTAATTGCATCCATTCGATGGGAAATATCAAAAGTATGAACTTCGGAATGCAGAATAAATTCAGAAATATTCATAACAGATCTTAACCATGCAAGATCTGAAACTACGGCCAACTTGCCTATATTCTGATAATTGTCGAATTTAAACTTTAGCTCTTCCAATAAGCACTTTAAGGGGATATTCTTCCCTTTCTGTACTTCACAAAAGATATTTATCTTTCCAAATTCTTCAATTTTAGCAAGAACTATTTCGTGGATCTCTTCAAGATATTCGTCATCGAGATCCCGATCTATCATGATTCCAACAACGTGATTTGCCAATTGAAATGATGATACCATAAAGAGCTTAGATTAAAATATTATTAATGCTTATAAATTTAACAATATAATTAAATAAATGCTTATAATTCTTAATCTTTAATTACTGCTCTATACTATTTGCTTCAAAAGTTTGCAATTCATTGGAGCTGAACCCTACACTTATTTCAATAGGATTGCAACATATCTCACAATCCTCTACATAGGTCTGTTGTGATACAGAACTATCTAGTAACATTGTGATACTTTCCCAACAGTAAGGACATTGAAATTCGTGCTCTAGCATTTAAAAATTATTTAGATTAAAACTCTAAATTTAAAAGCTGTCCGGTTAATTGTAGTACCTGAAGCTCGGCAAACTTAGCATCATATTTAGCTAAGTTCTTATTAGTTTTCGCATTAAGCAAATTAATTTGAGCCTGACGGAATTCTATGGAAGATATTTGTCCAAGCTTGAATTGCTCTTGAGATCTATTAAAATTATTTTCATTGGTTACTACGTTCTTCTCTTGAACTTCGTAGATGTATCTCTTGTTTTGATAATTTCCCCAAGAATTTGCTATATCCCGCTGCACCTCTAAAATTATTTGCTCCTTTAAATACTGCTGATTCTCTAGTCTGATTTTAGCATTTTTGACATTGGTAATTGTTCTACCGCCATCAAAAAGATCCCAACTTAAATTTAATCCTGCTGAATATCCTGTTGTAGTATTTGTTTGCACAAAGGATGTAGATGGAAGATCACTATTGTTCCACCCGTAAGAACCAGTTAGGCCAACTGTGGGCAGATAACCAGATTTACTAACCTTAATGTCGTAATCTGAAATTAACAAATTACTCTCGGCCTGCAGAAGACTTACATTATTTAAATTTGAAGTTTTTCTAAAATCTTCTAGTTCAATTTCAGACAAAAAATTAATGCTTGTATCTATTACAATATTTCTGAGCTCCATTTCTGGTTCATTCAATATTACAAGTAGGTCTCTCTTAGTGTTTTCTAGCTGCTGTTGCGTGTTTAATAAGGTAATGCTATCATTATTTACATCTACTTCCGCATTCAATATCCCTAGTCTCGAAATTTGCCCATAATCGAACTGGTATTGAGCTCTTGTAATTCGCTGTTTCGAGATCGCTAATGTTTCAGTTAAAACACCCACATTCTCTGTTAATCTAGCCACTTCATAATACACACTTAGCAATTGTAAAATGGTATTCTCTATGGTTTCCCTTGCCTCCAATTCAGTTAACCTGTATTGCTCTTTTAGCTGTTTATAATTGTAAAGCCTTCCCAGACCATCAAATAATGTATAATTTAAATTAAGTGAAGCATTATAGCGTTTAGTCTCTGCACCATTTAAAATTCTTGGCTCCCCATCTTGAAATTGAGCTTCAATATCTTCAAGATTATAATTTGTTCCTGCGTTTGCAGATAAACTAGGGAGATAACCAGAATTTAAAATTCCTTGATTGTTATTGGCAATTTCAATTAAATTTTGAGAACGCTGAATCCCATAATTATTTTCCAAAGTCTTTGTGATCGCTTCATCCTTAGTAAGTACTGTAGATTGCCCAAAACTTTTTCCGCAAAAAAGGATCAAAAAAATAAATAAAGAATTACTAATGTGCTTCATGATCTTCTTTTTCTTTTTGTTCTTTAATTGCCCTTTCAACTTCTTCACTATCCACTTTTTTACCTGTGGCTAACCAAATACTTCCAACTTTTATATTATTACTAATAGAGAGAAATAAGGGTAATAATAGCAATGTAAGCACCGTTGCAATTCCAATTCCATAGGCAATAGAAATTGCCATAGGTTTTAGGAATTGTGCTTGTCTACTTTTTTCGAATATTAGTGGAGCCAAACCTGCAATTGTGGTTATGGAGGTTAAAAATATGGCTCTAAATCTAGCACGCCCGGCTTCATAAAGCGCCTTTTCAAACTTCATTCCTTCTACCAAAAAGCTATTAAATTTACCAATAAACACCAGTCCATCGTTTACCATGATCCCGATGAGCGCTATAATACCCAAAGCCGAAAGCACATTTATTGGGAAACCATGTATCCAATGCCCCCATGCAATTCCTATTACACTAAAAGGGATCATTAGCATCAATAATAAAGGCTGGCTGTAGCTTCTGAAAGTAAATGCAATAGTTGCATAAATAAGAAATAATATAATTGGCAGCACTTTATTTGCAGAGCTAGTAAGCTTACCCGCCTCACGATTCTGTCCTTCGTAAGAAACCGATAATGATGGATATTGCGCAAGAAGATCTGGCATGATGTTATCTTGAATATCCTGTAAAATATCTGTAGCAGACCCATTAGGATCTTCCATATCTGCAGTTACTCTAATTTCTCTTTTACCATCTAGATGGCTAATAGATTCGGTTCCACGAACAATTTCATAAGTAGCAATTTCCCTAAATGGAACGCGGATACCAGAAGGAGTTATCAATCTATAATCGTCTAATTGAGTAATAGAAGATCTCGCCTCTCTATCATATCTTACCCAAACCCTAATTTCATCTTGGCCACGCTGAAAGCGCTGTGCTTGAGTACCAAAGAATGCATTTCTAATTTGCCTCATTACATTGTTAAGATCTAATCCTAATGCGTAGGCGTTATTCTTCAGTTTAATATCTATTTCCTTAATCCCTTTGGGATCACTATCTGTAACATCTTTAAGTAAAGAGTTATTTTCAAAAATAGTTTTAAGCTCTTCTTTCGCAGCTTCAAGTTCAGTAATATTATTACCGAGTAATGATACTGAAACCGGACTTCCTCCGAAATTTCCTCCAGAACCAAACGTGAGACTTTCTACACCAAACACAGGACCTACTTCTTCTCTTATTGAATTGGTGATTTCTGGAGATCCAAAATCACGCTCTTCTCCTGGCAAAAGGTTAACTTGGAGAGAAGCTTTGTTGTTACCAGGCCCAACTCTCTTTATTATATTTTCCACGACCTGTTTATCACCACTTTGCTTAGCTGTATATTCTTTATTTACCTTCCAAGCAGCAGCTTCTACCATGCTAATAATAGAATCTGTTTTAGCCGGATTAGTTCCCTCTGCCATTAATAGATCTATAGAAACTTGATCACTGGCAATACTTGGAAAAAGGGTAACTCGTATCCAACCTCCACCAATTGCTCCTATGGTGAGAATAAAAAACACCAATAAAACCGAAAAGCTTAACACCTTTTGGTTTAAGACAAATTTTAGAACAGGACTATATATCTTATCTCGTAAATAAGACATTATTTTATCACCAGTTCTGTTGAAGCCCCTCAGCTTATCAAAAACCTTGGCCATTCCTTTTTTCTCTTCGGTGTCATTTTCCGAATCTCTTTTTAAAGCTTTGGAATGTGCAATATGTGCAGGCAAAATGATTAAAGCTTCCACCAAGGAAACTGTTAGTGTTAGAATAACCACAGTAGAAACCTCTCCAAAATACTCTCCAATCCTGCTATCTAAAAATAAGAACGTTCCAAAGGCTAGAACAGTAGTTATGATTGCTGAAATAATTGGAGGCACCACTTCCATGGTTCCATCTATTGCCGCTTTTACGGGAGTCTTTCCCATTTCGTAATGCTGATAGATGTTTTCTGAAATAACAATACCATCATCTACTAAGATCCCGATCACAATGATCATCCCAAACAGAGATAAAACATTTATAGTTACTCCAAATTGTTGAGCAAAAATGAACATACCTAAAAATGCCACGGGCAAGCCAAAGGCTACCCAAAAGGCAAGTCTAGTATTCAAGAAAAAGGATAAAAAGAATAGCACTAACAAAATTCCGATAAATCCATTTTCTAATAACAGCATGGTTCGCTGATCCAGAGTAATTGAGGCGTCACTTACTACATCAAGTTGGATATTGGTATTCTTTGCATTAAAATCATCAACATATTCTCGAACATTCGCTGCAGTAGACACGAGATCTTCGCTATTTGTATTGCTAATTTGAATATTTACTGAATTGTTTCCGTTGAAATAGGAAGCATTTGGAGTTTCAGAAAATCGATCTCTGATTTCTGCAATATCACCCAAACGAACGGTTTGTCCTGTAGTACTAGCTCTCACCACAAGATCATTTAATGCATCTCCATAATAAGACCGATTATTTGCTCGTATTAAATAGTCTTCTGCATTAGTTTTAATAGTTCCTCCTGTAGAAAGTATGTTAGCATTGGAAACTGCTGCTGCTACTTCTTGAAAAGAAAGGTTGTAAGCCAAAAGATCTTCCTGACTTACCGCAATTTCTATTTCTTCCTCAGGAAACCCTGAAATAGTTATTTGAGAAATTCCGTCTATTGCCCTAAGATCATTTTCTATTTGCTGACTAATCTCTTTCAAGGTTGTCAAAGGAATATCATCTCCACTTACGGCAAAACTGATAGTTGGCCTTATTTGCTCTTGTTTGGCAACCACCAATGGCTCCATTCCTGTTGGAAAATTCGGCACTCTGTCTACCGCATTTTTAACTTCGGCTAGCAGTGCATCTATATTTTCTCCTTTTTCAATTTCTATTGTGATAGATCCACCACTTTCTCGGGCAGTAGAGGTAACTCTATCTATCCCTACCAAGCCTTTTAAATTATCTTCTATCTTCAGGATTATTCCTTCCTCAATCTCTTCTGGCGAAGATCCTGGATAAGCAACGTTTATAGTAATGATCTTAGAGTCTACCAAAGGAAAAAAGGAAGACTTCATATTATATACGCCAATCAATCCGAATATGACGAAAGCAAAGATCAGCACATTTACAGCAACCTCATATTTTATAAAATAACTAATTATTTTTCTCACAACTAGTTGGTTTTTGCTAGACTAGAATTATCACTTATTTCCACTGGCATTCCTACAAATGCTCCAGGAACCGGAGCTGAAATTAATTTGGTTCCATTTTCTAGGCCGGTGATCACAACAGATTCAGATGAAAAATGCACTACCTCTATTTGTGCTAGTTGAAGCGTATTGCTTTCTACAACATAAACTTTATCCTGATCTACCAATAAATTTCTAGGGATGGATAACGCATTTTCTACATTTCTAGCTTCTAAATTAGCTTCCAGATACATTCCCTCTTTAACCTTAGCATCTTTGATCTTTATAAAAACCTGTACTGTTTGAGAGTTTGCATCTATCTTACTGTTTACCCTACTTACTACTCCTTGAAACTGCTGAGTTCCTTCCAGATTTTTAAGAGCTACTTTCTCACCTACTTGTAAGAGATCACTAAAAGATTTTCTTACGGCTACTTCTAACTCATATTCTGAAGGATCTATGAATTCCCCCAATTTTTGACCTGGTCTCACCAAAGAGCCTTCTGTAACTATTGCCTCTGTAAGCACGCCATTATAGGGTGCCACAATGCTAAATTTATTAAGTCGTGTTTCCTGATTTTTGATATTATAATATCCCGATATAATTCCTCGTCCTGAAATAAAATAATTTTCTTGGTCTGATGAAGATTTTGGTAGCGGAGCTAAGCTTTTATTAACATCGAAATTATTTAAATAAGCTTCCCATTTTGGATAAACATCTGGATAATCCAATCTAAGATCTGGCATAACCGCAGCTATGCTATTATATAATTCACTTTTGGATGCTCTAACATTAGCCGCATATTCTGCAGCATCAATTCTCAAGAGCAATTGCCCCCTCGAGTATTCCTGCCCAGGTCTAAAAGGTTTAGAACTACTTCTAAAAATTCCCTCTACTTCAGAAAAAATCGATGTTTTTTGTAAAGCAGTAACGGTACCATTTGCAGGAATAACAATGGGAACTGTCCCATTATCAACTGTTTGCACGTAAACCGTTTTTACTACTTTTTTGGGTGTGGGTTTCTCTATAGTGTTACTGTCTATGATTGTTTTTGCAACAAATATGGCTACAATCACTAGAACTACTCCTAGGATGGAAAGAATTATTTTACGCATTATTTACTTTAAATTATACCTTAGACTAGTAAAAGTATAAAGCGTTTAATAAACAATCCTTTTAATTATCTTAAAAGTTTAGATTCTTTAACACAAAGTGAAGGTATAAAATGCAAAATCAACTAAAAAAATATATTGTTTTTAGTTGATTTTGTATCCAATTTTGGACTTTTAATGAACTAAGAATTTAAAAATCCTACGCAAGCACATAAACCAGAATAAGTGATTTTAAAAATTAAGAGATGCCTTCTAATTCTCCTTGAAGTTGCTCCCAAGATTTCATTAATTGCTCTACTTCTTTCTTCTTTTTCTTGTAATTCTCTAAGAAATGTGGTTTTGCAGTGGCCGCTTTATAATTTAAAGCCATTTCTTCATCTTTGGCCAGCAGTTCTTTTTCAAGCTTGCTAATCTTAGCTTCGGTATTGCTTAATTTATTCTGAAGCGATTTGAACTTCTTTTGGTCGTTATAAGATTGTTTGCTATTATTATTGCTCGAAACCTCTTTCTGAACTTTATCCCGTTTCTCGATAGCACGCATGTTTTCCACATTACGCTGGTCTAAATAGAAATCGATATCTCCTAGATATTCTTTGATCTTTTTATCCTTGAACTCATAAACTGAGTGGGTTAAATTCTGAAGGAAATCTCTATCGTGAGAAACAATGATCAATGTCCCTTCAAATCCTTTAAGCGCTTCCTTTAGAACGTTCTTAGATTTAATATCTAAGTGGTTGGTAGGCTCATCCATGATAAGCACGTTAAAAGGCTGAAGCAATAGTTTACACAAAGCCAATCTGTTTCTTTCTCCTCCAGAAAGCACTTTTACTTTTTTACTTACTTCATCTCCTCTAAACAGAAACGAACCCAGCATATCTCTTACTTTACTTCTGGTAGATTCTGTAGCGGCATCTATCATGGTATCTAATACCGTTTTTTCACCATCTAATTCATCTGCCTGATTCTGCGCAAAATATCCTAATTGTACATTATGTCCAAGCTTCAACTTCCCGGTATGCCCGATCTCCCCAACAATAACTTTAGCTAAGGTGGTTTTTCCTTGTCCGTTCTGTCCAACGAAAGCGATCTTACTACTTCGTTCGATAAGTAGATCTATATCTTCCAAGATCTGTACTTTTCCATATGCTTTTCCAATGCCTTCAGTCTCCACTACAATTTTCCCTGGTTGCAGAGAAACCGGAAAACGTAAATTCATCACCGCATTATCATCTTCATCTACTTCAATTCTATCAACCTTGTCCAATTTCTTGATTAAAGATTGCGCCATAGAAGCTTTAGAAGCTTTCGCTCTAAACTTCTCGATCAACTTTTCAGTTTGTTCGATTTGCTTTGCCTGATTCTTTTGAGATGCTAGTTGCTGCTCTCTTAATTCTTGTCTAAGAACCAAGTATTCTGAATATGGTTTCTTATAATCGTAGATCTTCCCT
>CAZWSP010000137.1:0-8276 GCA_964636585.1 uncultured Antarcticibacterium sp. | reverse complement strand
TAGATGTACGCTTCATTTTTAGTAATTTCAGTATCTCATAATCCAACCTTTATTTATTACGATTTCAATGGAATTTATTGACTATTATAAAACCTTAGAATTAGACAAATCTGCGACTAAGGCAGATATTAAAAAAGCATATAGAAAACTCGCTCGAAAATATCATCCAGATCTTAATCCAGATGATGAAAGTGCAAAAAAACGCTTTCAGCAATTAAATGAAGCCAACGAAGTTTTAAGCGATCCGGACAAGCGGAAGAAATATGACGAGTACGGAAAGGACTGGCAACACGCCGATCAGTTTGAGCAACAAAAACAACAACGCAGCCATGAAAGAGGCGGGTTTGGAGGTTTTGGCGGAGGTCAAGGTCAATCTTATTCCGGAAATTTTGACAATGATAATTTCTCCGATTTCTTCGAGCAAATGTTTGGTGGCGGCGCAAGAGCTCGTGGCACAGGAAGATCTCCCCAATACAAAGGGCAAGATTTTAATGCCGAGCTTCAGCTAAATCTGTCTGATGTTTACACCAGCCATAAACAAACCCTTACCGTAAACGGAAAGAATATAAGACTTACCATTCCTGCCGGTGTGGAGAACGAGCAAACCATTAAAATTTCTGGCCATGGAGGTCCCGGTGCTCAAGGCGGACCAAAAGGAGATCTTTATATCACTTTTAAAATTGCAAATAACACGCAATTCAAAAGAGAAAAAGAAAATCTCTACAATACGGTAGAGCTGGATTTTTACACTGCATTGCTTGGAGGAGAAATCACTGCAGATACCTTTGATGGGAAAGTAAAACTTACAATAAAACCTGAAACCCAAAATGGAACGAAGGTTAAATTAAAAGGAAAAGGCTTTACGAAGTATAAAAAGGAAGGGGAAATGGGAGATCTATATATCACATACAATGTAAAAGTCCCTACAAACTTAACTTCAAAAGAAAAGGAACTGTACACCGAATTACAAAAATTACGCTCATGAACTTAGATGAATTAATTGCAACCGAAGAACTTTGTGAACGCTATAGCGTAGAACACACTTTTATTAGGTCTCTTAACAATAGCGGACTTTTAGAGGTGATCACAGTAGAGAAAACAGAATATGTACACTGCGATAAAATGGCCGAATTCGAGAAAATGCTAAGATTGCATTACGACTTGGAGATTAATCTAGAAGGTTTGGAAGCTATCAAACATTTATTGGATAGGCTTAGCAATTTGAAGGAGGAAAATGTAAACCTGAGAAACCGATTGGGTTTATATGAATAAGCCGGTTTTTAAAGGATTAAAAACACTTTTACGCTTAGTTTAACAGGTATTTGACTTCTATTTTTTAACTTTGAATTTCCCGAAGCTGATTGGGAATCTACATTATTATTTTCAGCAAAATCTAATAACATTTTATGAAATACGATCTAATAGACAGCTCACTTTATACTAAGAACCGCAAAAACTTCATGTCTAAAATGAAGCCAAATAGTTTAGCGGTTTTTAATTCTAATGATATTTACCCGATAAGTGCAGATAGCACGATGCCGTTTCAACAGGCTCGGGATATCTTTTATTTAAGCGGAGTAGACCAAGATAAAAGCATTTTGGTGTTGTTTCCAGATGCGCCAAATGAAAAGCATAGAGAAATCCTTTTTTTAACTGAAACTAACGATCATATCGCGGTTTGGGAAGGCGAAAAACTTACTAAAGAAAAAGCCTATGAAACCAGCGGAATTAAAACCGTGTATTGGTTAAAGGAATTTGAAAAGGTTTTTTTCGAGATCATGACACAATCTGAAACTGTATATTTTAACACCAACGAGCATTATCGTGCAAATGTGGAAACTCAAACTAGAGAAGCCAGATTTATTGATTGGTGTAAGCAAAAATATCCTGCACATCAAGTAGCAAAAAGCAACCCGATCCTTCAGAGATTGCGTTCAGTAAAAGATCAAATAGAACTAGATCTTATGCAAAAAGCCTGTGATATTACCGAAAAAGCCTTCCGCAGAACTTTAGGTTTTGTAAAGCCTGGAATTTGGGAGTACAATATTGAAGCAGAGATGATGCACGAATTCTTAAATAACAGATCTAAAGGATTTGCATACACTCCAATTATTGCAAGTGGAAATAATGCAAATGTTCTTCATTATATAGAGAACAACCAGCAATGTAAAGATGGCGATCTTATCTTACTGGATACAGGGGCAGAATATGCCAATTATTCCAGTGATATGTCTAGAACGATTCCTGTTAATGGAAAATTTACCGCTAGACAAAAAGAGGTTTATAATGCAGTAAATAGAGTGAAAAATTATGCGCAAAAAATGTTGGTTCCAGGGACTATTTGGGCAGATTATCATGTTGAAGTAGGAAAATTGATGACCTCTGAACTATTAGGACTTGGGTTATTAGACAAGGCTGATGTTAAGAATGAAGATCCAGAATGGCCAGCATACAAGAAATATTTTATGCATGGTACTTCTCATCATATTGGTTTAGATACGCATGACTACGGAATATTAACCGAGCCAATGCAGGCAAATCAAGTATTTACTGTGGAGCCGGGAATTTATATTCCTGCTGAAGGTTTTGGAATACGATTGGAGGATGATTTGGTGATCCAAGAAAAAGGAGAACCTTTTAACCTAATGCGCAACATTCCTATTGAAGCTGAAGAGATAGAAGATCTTATGAACTCTTAGAGTTTCATGTTTTATTATAAAATTGAGCCTGTTGAAATTAATTTTCGGCAGGCTTATTTTTTATCAGACTTAGTGTGAGACCCTTCGACAAGCTCAGGGTGACAAAATCTTGATCTTATTTATTATGTCACATCGAGCGGAGTCGAGATGCACTAAAATTATAATATTCTACAGGGCAGATTTAAGTTAAGACCCTTCGACAGGCTCAGGGTGACAAAACCTTGATTGTATTCATTAAGTCACATCGAGTGAAGTGGAGAAGTGTTGAAATTAAAATATTCTAGTGGACAGTTTTAAGCTCAGACCCTTCAACTTCACTCAGGATGAAAAAAACTGTCAGACTGAGCCTGTCGAAGTCTGATTAAAAGTTCAACCAGATATCAAAATTTGACTGAGACCCTTCGACAAGCTCAGGGTGACAAAATCTTGATTACTTTCATTCAGTCACATGGAGCGTCCCGATAACTATAGGGATCGAGATGTCTTACAAATTTTACTGAGCCTGAGGTAAACTACTGGAAATTTTCTGCTCATAAATATAACTTCCAAAAAATGCAATTGTAGCAGGAATAACCCATCCCAATCCATATTCGGACAATAAAATGTAATGTTGAATATTAGAGAAAAATTCTTCAGAAACTACATATTTCAGAGCGTCGGGAAGACTAAAAATGGCAGTTGCAATTACCGTGACGCTCATTATTAACCTGGTTCTTAATGCTGCAGGCATTACATTCAGCAAAATAAGAACAATAGTTAACGGATAGATCAACAGCAATACCGGAAGGGCAATTTCAATAATTGCATTCACAGATAAGGCACCGATTATTACTCCGAGAAAACAAGCTAAAAATACCGTTATAGAATATACATGCGGTCTTTTAATTCGCTCGGTCATAAAATCGGCTGTTCCGGTTACAATTCCCACCGCAGTTGTAAAACAAGCCAGCGCCACCAAGACAGCAAGGCAGATCTGAGCAAAACCTCCTAAGTTAAGTAAGCTTATTCCAGATAACAATTCGGTTCTGGTTACATCCTGAGGGAATTCTGAATTTACCATCGCTCCGTTGTAGATCAATCCTCCATAAACCAATAACAACCCAAGTCCGGATAAGATTGCTGCGGTGGTAATAAGTTGTCTAATTTCAACCGGAGAATCATATCCCTTCAGTTTTACAGAAATAATTATAACTCCACCAACTAATAAGGAAGCAATAGCATCGAAGGTCTGATATCCTTCAAAAAATCCTGAAAGTATAGGAAGTTCAGTAAGATTGTTTCCCATGGGTTCATATTCAGTAAAAAAACCTGAAATAATGATGGCTAAGAGCAACAGTAAAATTGCAGGAGTTAAGAATTTCCCGATGTTATTAATTACCGTAGAACGTTTAATTACAAAAACAAAAACTAGCAGGAAATAGATGATGCTCGTGGTTAGCGGGGTAACATCAAAAAATGGCGCAATGGCAATTTCATGTGTTACCGCAGCGGTTCTAGGTCCAGGCAATGCGACACTTATCATATAAATAAAGACGCAGAATATGAGACTGAAGATTGGTGAGATCTTTTCAGCAAAACTGAACATGCTTCCTTGCAATCTGGCATGTGCAAAAATTCCCAAAAGTGGCAATCCCACAGCGGAGATCACAAATCCCAAAGCCACTAAGTACCATTGAGATCCTGCCATAAACCCAAGTAAAGGAGGTAAAATTAAATTTCCGGCTCCAAAGAATAATGCAAATAGCGCGAAGCCAACAATTAAACCTTCTTTATTAAATTTCATTTATTACTTCTATTTGAGATATTTAAAAAGCGCATGATGTATTTTTCCTGAAATATTAGAAATCCAATTAATTCGAATTTCATTAGGGCAATTTAAAAATTATAATATATTGAGAAAATGATACAAATGTATAAAAATACCCCACTCTTTTACCGTTCTGTAGGAAGTGGAAATCCAATTCTGCTTTTACACGGATTTCTAGAAAGCAGCACTATCTGGGATCCATTTATTCAAGAACTTTCAGAAAAAAGACAAGTGATCACTATTGATCTACCTGGACATGGAAGATCTGGAACCATTGAAGAAACTCATAGTATGGAATTGATGGCAGATGCAGTGCATTTTATCCTACAAGCTGTTACTAAAGGAGCTGTTACTGTGGTTGGGCATTCTATGGGAGGCTATGTAAGTTTGGCTTTCTGTAAAAAATTCCCTATACTAACCAAAGGACTTGTGTTATTAAATTCTACACCAGAACCCGACAATGAAGAACGCAGAAAAAATAGAGATCGCGCTATTAAAGTTATAAGAAAAAATAAAGATGCTTATGTAAGTATGGCAATCTCCAATTTAGTAAGCGAAAAGAACAAAGATTTGTTCGCAACAGAAATTGAAAATTTAAAAAAAGAAGCTTTAGGATTATCTGAAGATGGAATTACTGCTGTATTAAGAGGTATGAAAATTCGTACAGATAATACTTCTACATTATTCTTCTATAATGGCCCTAAATATATAATTTCAGGAACAAACGATCCTGTTCTTAAGTTTTCTGATGTTGAACTAGTTGCAAACACTACGAATTCTAACTTCTTACCACTTTCTGGCGGACACCTTTCCTTTATTGAAAACAAAAGTGAAATAAAAAAGTTTATGCATTTCATCGATTAATTAACACTTTATGTCGATTAATTAACTTTTTTTTAATACTTTTAATTTTGTAACCAAGAATATAAACATATATGAGCACAAAATCCCCAAGATCTTTCTCCTTCGCAGAGATGTACTGCAGCCTTTTCGGACATCAATTAAAAGTTTCTAAAAACGTAACAGATCACATTCACGAATACCAATGTGCAAAATGCGGAATGGAAATGACAGATACTGCCAATGGCTTTTTGGCACAATTAACCCCAAAGTTTAAAGAGACTAACGATTATTTAGCAAATTTCTACAAAAGAAGACGCAGAACTAGACAACGTCACTTCGCAAACGCCTCTTAATCCTCTGCATCATTTTCCATAGCATTCCATCCTTTGGCTATTAAAGGAATCTTGGTATTGCTTCTGGTAATTAAATGCATTCCCTCATTTTCTTCGGTCATATGACCAATAATTGAGAAATTAGGATTTGCCTTTATCTTTTCAAAATCGGTTTGAGCTACCGTGAAAAGCAATTCATAATCTTCACCACCGCTAAGTGCAATTGTGGTGCTATCTATATTAAATTCTTCACACACTGCAATTACCGAAGGATCTAATGGAATTTTATCTTCGAATAAATTTACTCCCGTTTTAGAATGCTTGCATAAATGGATGATTTCTGAAGACAATCCATCACTAATATCTATCATAGAAGTAGGTTTAACTTCTAAAGATTTTAGCAATCCAGAAATATCCCTTCGAGCTTCCGGCTTCAATTGTCTTTCAATTAAATAGGTATAAGCATCAAGGTCTGGCTGTGAATTTGGATTCACTTTAAAAACCTCTTTTTCACGTTCTAAGATCTGTAAACCCATATATGCCGCACCAAGATCTCCAGTTACCACCAAAAGATCGTTAGGTTTTGCGCCGCTTCTATAAACAACATCTTCTTTATCTGCCACGCCAATTGCGGTAATACTGATTAAAAGTCCTTTAGTAGAAGAGGTGGTATCACCACCAACAACATCTACATTGTACATTTTCGCAGCCAATTCTATTCCAGAATATAACTCCTCTAACGCCTCTACAGGAAATCTATTAGAACAAGCAATCCCCACGGTTATCTGAGTGGCAACCCCATTCATTGCATACACATCAGAAAGATTTACCATTACCGCTTTATAACCTAAATGTTTTAAGGGCATATAGGCAAGATCGAAATGCACCCCTTCTACCAACAAATCTGTAGTTACCAAGGTTTGCTTATCCTTAAAGTCTAGAACTGCCGCATCATCTCCAATTCCTTTAATGGTTGAGGGTAACTTGCTATCCAAATTCTTAGTCAGAATATCTATCAATCCAAATTCTCCTAATTCTGAAAGTTTTGTACGGTTTTGTTGACTATCTTCTAACATGATGCTATCTATTTTTGAATGTGCAAAATAAATGAATATTCTCTCAATATGCTTTGTTTAAATTGAATTTGTGGTTTTGTACTTTGAGAAATAGCTTCAGAAATAATTTTAAAAACAATTTGATTCGCCGCATTTTCAGTTTTCAGCTTTTTGGATGAAATTCAGAAAAAAAAAGAGGAATACGGCATCGAACAAGCCTATAACAGCATTCTTAAAACAAATCTCTGAGATATGGTAAACCGCTTGTTTTGTAGTATATTTGCAGCGAATTAAGACTAATCTTTTAAGTATGATAAAGGTAAGCGAAGACGCGAAAAAAAGGATAGCAATGCTTATGACCGATGAAGGTTATAATGCTGTTACCGACTTTGTGCGTGTTGGTGTGAAAAGTGGTGGTTGTTCTGGATTATCCTACGAGTTAAAGTTTGATAAATCTCAGCAAGACAGCGATAAACTTTTTACAGATAATGATGTAAAGATCGTTGTGGATAAAAAAAGCGTTTTATATCTGGCAGGAACTATTTTAGAATATTCTGGCGGATTAAACGGAAAAGGATTTGTGTTTAACAATCCTAATGCACAGCGTACTTGTGGCTGTGGTGAAAGCTTTTCACTATAATTTTATAAAAAGAGAAAGGAAATTGGTATAAAAACGAATTCCCTTTTTACAAAATATTGATATGGCATATACGGAAGACGATTTAAAGAAAGAGCTCGAGACAAAAGAGTATGAGTATGGCTTTTATACCGAGTTAAATTCGGAAACTTTTCCAATTGGATTAAATGAAGATATTGTAAGAGCAATTTCTAAGAAGAAAGAAGAGCCTTCATGGATGACAGAATGGAGATTAGAAGCTTTTCGTGCTTGGGAGCAAATGGAAGAGCCAGAGTGGGCTAACGTTCGCTATGCAAAACCAGATTTCCAGGCAATTTCTTACTATTCTTCACCAAAATCTATAGACCCAAATAAAACCTTAGACGATGTAGATCCAGATCTACTGGCTATGTATAAGAAATTAGGGATCTCTGTAGATGAGCAAAAGAAAATGAATAATGTTGCCATGGATATCGTGGTAGATTCTGTTTCTGTTGCTACAACTTTCAAGAAAACCTTAGGTGAAAAAGGAATAATCTTTATGAGTATTTCTGAAGCTATTAAGGAACATCCAGAATTGGTTAAAAAATATCTTGGAACCGTGGTTCCTCAAAAAGATAATTTTTACGCCGCCTTGAATTCGGCTGTATTTAGTGATGGTTCTTTTTGTTATATCCCAAAAGGGGTGCGTTGCCCAATGGAATTGTCTACTTATTTCAGAATTAATCAGGCAGGAACAGGGCAATTTGAAAGAACCTTACTTGTTGCAGATGAAGGAAGTTATGTAAGTTATTTAGAAGGTTGTACTGCGCCATCGAGAGATGAAAACCAGTTACACGCTGCGGTTGTAGAGCTTATTGCTTTAGATGATGCAGAGATAAAATACTCAACAGTTCAAAACTGGTTCCCAGGAGACAAAAACGG
>CAZWSP010000136.1:0-8402 GCA_964636585.1 uncultured Antarcticibacterium sp. | reverse complement strand
CTTGAAACAGGCACGCCTCTTTTAATGGCCGGATAAATTTTAGGCAGCGAATCTACGCTTTGTCTTACCCACAATTCCAGTTCCGGCAACTGATTGGTCACTGTGGTATCTACTCTTACCGAATCTACGATTGGCTTACCAGATTTAGAGATCTCCAGATAAAGGAATAACGTATCATCTATAGCTTGAGTAACTATAGGCTGTTTCTTGGTTAAATAGGCGTAGATAGAATTAGCAACTGTAGTCTCGAAGCAATTCTTAGATTTTTCGATCTCTTTTATAGATTTACAGTTTTCGAAAGCAGGATATTCATCTACTTCTTTCCAGTTCAGTGATCTTGATTCTTGATCTAACACTTCTTCTGAAGTGATCTTCTTTGTCTCAAAATCCTTGCAACTTGTTAGAATAAGTAAAATTAATAAGAGTAATGGTTTTCTCATGCAGCTAACTATCTAGACTTTTGATTGTCAAAAATAGTGAAATTAAGCAGCTTAGGGAAAACTATTCCCCTTTTAGGTGCATTTCGGCTCTTATATCTTTCATTCTAGATGTGGTGAGAAAAACTAAGTTATTATCTCCGTCCTTTTTATATTTATTCAAGTAAGCCTGGTAGTGATTTAGCACTGTTTTTTGATCCTTAAAATAATTATCTGCCGCCACTGCTCGCTCATACAAGGCTCTTTCGTTATTCGGATTTTCCTCTAATGCGTTATTGCAATTCTCATATGTTTTTTGATGATCTTCCTGTAGTTTATAAGTAAGTGCTAAACTCAGATATTCTGAATCTACCGGTAGTTTTTTAATAAGCAAGGCCATAAGCAGATGGGTCTCTGACTTTTTGAGATCTCCTTGTTTTGCATACAATTTCCCTAAATTGTAATGGGTGTCTGAGTTTCTATCCTCATAAGTCAATGCCATATTGTATTGGGTGATGGCATCTTCAAAATTATTTTGATTGTAGTAGCAATACCCCAGTTTAGAATGCACAAATTCATTCCCTTGTCCCAATTCCAAAAGTTTCTCTAATGGCGTAATTGCCAAAACAAAAGAATTCTCATTAAAATAGGTTTGTGCTAAAATGGAAAGCAGTGAAGCGTTATTAGGATTCACGGTTAAACCTTGCAAGGCTAACTTCTCTGATGTTGTAAAATCTCTATAACTCAACGCGTTTTTAGCTAATTTGTATAAGGCTTGCTGATGCGTTGGCTCTAAAATTATAGTCTGAACTAAAAAATTTAGATAAGTGCTATCTTGAAGTTTTTCTTTGATAGATCCCACTTGAAAATGAAAGGAAGCATTTTTTGGGTATTTTTCGGTAAGATTTTCAAATAAACTATCTGCTTTCTGAAGCTTTCCTGCTTTCACCAAAACATCTCCATATGCGATAGTAGTTAAAAGTTTTTCTGGATGCTTTTCCAAAAGTGACTCGTAATTATCCAAGGCTGTTTCCAGATCTCCTTTTGCTTCAAAAGATCTGGCCAATCTCAATTGAACTGCTTCAGTTGGTTCTGGGATCTTATTTAAGTATTCTATAGCTTCAGCATAATTCCCGATAGCGTACAAACTATCTGCAATAACTAAAGTCGGAGTTTGCGCCCCGACTTTTAAAACTAACATTAAAACTAAAACACTAATTCTTTTCATCTACTTCTTTAACTTTTTCAACTTGAAAAACTATAGGTAAAGAATACATAACAGCTACTGCTTTACCTTTTTGCTTTCCTGGAACCATTTTAGGAAGTGAATTAATTACTCGAATAGCTTCTCTTTCTAAATCTGGATGAGGAGCTCGCGCTCTAACATTTGAAATATCACCTTCCTTATTAATTTTAAACTGAACAATAACTCTGTTCACACCATACATTTTCAGCTTTTTCCCCAAACTAGTATCGAAGTTTAAATTCACAAACTGCGCTATTTTCTCACTCATACATTCCTTCTGTAAATCGTTAGTATCCAGGGTTTCGCATCCTGGAAAGATTGGGATTTGATCTACAACGGCGAATGGAATATTCTCTAATGGATTACCCGTCCAATCTTGCATGTTCTGGGAAACTGCCGGAGCTTGAACTGGTTCAGATGTAGTTTCAGTTACAGGTTCATTATTAGCGACATTTTTTACCCCACAGGAAACATAGGTTAACATTAGCAAAATCAAGGGAATTATGATCAAATACTTAAATTTTGCGATGGTTTTAGATTGAGATTTTTGTAACATAACTATTCGTTTTTTGATTAATGAATGATTAAAAAATTGATTGATGAATGAGATATTTTGCGTGTTAAATGCAGTATTTAATAATTGCTGATAATATTGTTTTTTCTCGGTATGCTTCACCACTTCCTTATCTGCAAGAAACTCATGAACACCGGTAATGTGTGACTGATAGATATATACCAAAGGATTAAACCAAAACACAATTCTAAGCAATTCGAAAAACAGTAGATCTACGCTGTGTCTTTGTCTCACATGAATTAATTCGTGCGATATGATAGATTGTTTTTCTTCCGCAGAAAGAGAAGCTCCCAGAAAAATGGTTTTAAAAAAAGTACAAGCAATGGTAGAATTAGGTATTTCTATGATCTTAAACTCTTTCTCAACCAGTATCTGCTGGAATTTGAACATTCTGCTAAGGCACACATATTTTTTAATAAAGATGAAAAGCGAAACGAACACTCCTAATAGATATATCAATGCCCACCAATTAAAAGAAATTATTGAATTGTTCATTTCTACGGAAGTTGGATCTATTTGAGAAATTGCGTTGCCAAGAACAACTTCTGGAAGCATTATGCCAATTGTCTCGCTTGGAATTGCGCTTCCTAACAATTCTATTTTTAAGAAAGGAATGAGGAAAGCCAAGATCGGAGTTAACAAAAGATAGCTTCGGTTATAACTGAAAAAAGTTTCTTTTTTCAGCAATACTTCATAGACCACTAAAAATAGCAGTTGAAATAAAA
Organism: uncultured Antarcticibacterium sp.; assembly: GCA_964636585.1. GTDB lineage: Bacteria > Bacteroidota > Bacteroidia > Flavobacteriales > Flavobacteriaceae > Gillisia. The sequence continues at coordinate 5,441 of CAZWSP010000136.1, read as the reverse complement.
TGACTTGTATAATGTACGCTTGCATATTACTCCTCTTTATTAATTTCCTTTAAAATAGCTTCCAGTTCTTTCGTATCCAGATCATTTTTCTTCACAAAAAAGGAAACCATACTTTTAAAAGAACCATTAAAATAATTATCCACGAGCTTATTCATGCTCTGGTTGCTATAGGTCTCTTTAGCAACTAAGGGAAAATAATAATATCCCTTTCCTTCTTTCCTGTGTCCTACAAATTCTTTAGACTCTAAAATTCTAACAATAGTAGAAACCGTATTGTAAGCCGGTTTGGGTTCTGGCAACTCTTCCATGATTCCGGCAACATTAGCCTCGGTAAGTTGCCATAATATTTGCATGATCTCTTCTTCGGCTTTCGTAAGTTGTTTCATTTTAATTAAATAATGTTTAGCTAATATAAACTAATTTATTAGTTGCAACTAATAAATTAGTTTAAAGTTTTAATTATTTCAATATTTTAGCTGAAAATTACTCAGATATGGATTTGCTTTTCATTGTTATTGGTGCCATTTTAATGATAGTTGGATTGTTCGGAAGCTTTCTTCCAGTTCTCCCCGGAGTACCGGTAAGTTGGTTGGGACTATTAATGCTTCACCTTGCTCCTTCCATCCCAATGAATTATTGGTTATTGGGAATTACACTTGTAATCGCAATTCTTATCTATGTCCTGAATTTAATGATTCCCGCAATGGGGACTAAACGATTTGGCGGAAGCCGTTCTGGAATGATAGGCGCTACCATCGGATTGGTGGTTGGTTTACTTGCTCCAATTCCTTTCGGAGTTTTAATTGGTCCTTTTGTTGGAGCTTTTATTGGTGAAATAGTAAATAAAAGCAGCTCTAGATCTGCGCTTAAAGCTGCCTTCGGCTCATTTTTAGGCTTTTTAGCTTCGAGTTTTATGGAGTTTGTTATTGCTTTTGCATTTCTACTGCTCTTTATATATAAGGCATGGGATCATAAAGATCTGGTTTCTTTATAATTTAAATCACACTAAATTCTTCTTTTCACAACCCAAAGTTCATTTCTTTCGTATATAGTTAATATATAGCGCATTCCTGTTTTAAATTAGCAGCACAACACTAAAATAATTGTACATATGCTAGTTTTTAAGTTTACCTTAATAGCGCTCTTTACAATATAAGTAACCCTATAATATTGATATTATGAAAAGAAATGATTTCCTAAATACCTTAAGTGGTGGTTTAATTATGGTATGTGCTGGTTCTTGTATGGTAAGTTGTAGTCCTTCTGATAATGATAGCGACGGTACGCCTCGCCCTTCAGTTCCAAATCCAAATGCGGGTTCTAAAGTTTCTGTTTCCTTATCTACAATGCCGAATATTGGAGATCAAGTTACTTCAACAGGAGTTCTCTTCTTTAGAATTGCTGCTGGAGAAACTGCAAGTGCTTTTATTGCCACTGAAGCTTTTTGTCCGCATCAAGGCGGCCCTCTTACTTGGAGGGTGAACGATGATAGAATCCAATGCCAGTTGCATGCGGCAACTTACACCACAAGTGGAAGTGTCATCCAAGGGCCTCAAAATTCGTCTGGATCTACTAGAATGCTGAAGATCTACACCAAAACTTTGGAGAACGGAAATTTAATTGCCACTATTTCTTAACCTAAGATTAGCTTTCTTCATTTTAGCATAAAAAATTTATCCCTTATATTCAGATTCAATTTAAGAGAGAATTCATGTATAAAGGAAATAGTAGCTTTAGAAAAGTTTCATTCTACATAGTTATTGGAATAAGTTTTTTACTAATTGTAGCGAGTTTGCTATCGTTGATCTACGATATTCCTAAATGGTATTTAAAAGTCCTAGATTTCCCTAGGTTACAGCAATTCCTTGCTAGTATCCTAATGCTCATTCTGTTCATTCTTTTAAACAGAAAATGGAAGCTGCCATCTATTTTATTAACCATAGGACTTCTCGCGGCCATCTTTATACATTTCAGCCTTATTTCTACATACCTTTTGGGTGAAAAAGCAGTTCCAACTATAGAAATATCTGAAGCAGATCCGGGTAAAACTGTCGGAATACTTTTAAGCAATGTGTTAATTAAAAATAAAGATGCTTCAAAATTACTGGAGGTAATTAAAAAATCGAAACCAGATCTAATTTTAGCAATGGAAGTAGATGATTGGTGGGTTGATCAACTTCAGACTTTAAAAAAAGACTATCCACATGTTATAGAATACCCTTTGGATAATGCTTACGGAATGGCGCTCTATTCAAAGTTTCCTTTAAGTGAAACAGAAATTCAATTTCTTAATCATTCCAAAGTGCCCTCATTTAATACTACAGTAACACTACAATCTGGCGAATCGTTCAGATTTCATGGAGTTCATCCTGTTGCACCCTTTCCAAGCGATAAATATCCAGACAACATAGGTGAAAACGGAAATAATGGAGAGAAGGAAATTGCATTGACCAAAGTTGGGAATTTAGTTTCTAAAAATGAGAAGCCAACCATTGTAGCTGGAGATTTTAATGATGTGTCTTGGTCTAATACTTCCCGACTTTTCGGACAGAACGGAAATTTAAAAGATGTGAGAATTGGAAGAGGACTTTACAACACTTTTGATGCACAATCTATGATCATGAGATGGCCACTAGATCATTTCTTTGTTTCTGAAGGCATCTCGGTAATTAGGTTTAAACGCCTATCTAAAATAGGATCAGATCACTTCCCACTTTATGCGCAGTTCTCTATTGAACAATAAAAAAATTTATAAGTCCTTTCAAATACAAAAAAGCCCTTTTCCAATAGATTTGGAAAAAAACTTCTCATAGGTTACCTGCAAAACAGTATCTTAACTACGTTGTCTCAACTTATAAATGCGCAGGCGGTGTTTCCGGCTCAGGTCTAAAACATCCAAATATTAATGCCTTTAAAATCGTTCCGAAATTGAAATCACTCTTCATTATTGGTTTTTTATTTGTTTATTACAGAGGTAGTTATAAAATTATCTCATAATTCCAAATAATCCAATCTCCAGATTACGGGGTTTTCTTAAATTTTTTGATATTAAATTATTTATATCTTTAAGAGACCACTACAGCATTCGCTTATGGAAGCATTCTCGAACAATAAGAACTTGGATATGAAAATTAGATCTTTCATACCTTCGGCAGAGGCTATGCCTGCTGTAATAATAATTCAGCAGTTGGAGCCCTTTGAATCCATTTATATGAATGAAAATGGATTGAAAGGATTGGGACTAACTCTTGAGGAACTAAGAAAAATAGGAAACGATTATCTCCAGAATTTCTTTAACCTAGATGATGCTGAAGATTTTCTTATAAAGTTGAAAAACATGCTCGATTCTCGCGAAACAAATGAAAGTTTTACGTTTCTTCAACAAGTTAAATTAAAGGAGAGCCCAGATTGGGTATGGCATATTGGCTCTACCCGTATCTTTTTTCAAGATGCTGAGGGAAAACCAACTCACCTGCTTACAACAGCTATTCCAATTGACGAATTAAAGCATATTCCAAACAAGGCTAGAAGACTTTTAGCTGAAAGCGAATTCCTTAGGAGTAATATTTCAAAGTTTCTCCAATTAACCAACAGGGAAAGAGAAATATTACGTTTAGTAGCTGTAGGAAAAAGTTCACTGCAAATATCCAATCAACTCTATATTTCCACAGAAACCGTTAATACTCATCGAAAAAATATAAAATCAAAGCTTGGAATTTCCACAATTTTTGATTTTACTCAATATGCTCAGGCTTATGATTTAATGTAAATTAACCCTCTAAATATTGCAATTATTAAGTCTAAAATTCCATACACCAGATAGTTTAAATGGTGAAGAAACTATTTTCTGATTAGAGAAAGAATCAAATTATATTATAACAATAGAGGTTCCCTTTGATTTAATTAAATAGTCCCTTTAAATAATCCTTTTCGGAGAGAATAAGTTGACAACTTAACCAGAAGAAACTAAAATTCAAAATTGCCCTAAAACAAAAAAGCCCTTTTCCAATAGATTTGGAAAAAAGCTTCTCATTGGTATCCGCTGCAAAACAGCGTCTTAACCACGTTGTCTCAACTTCTTGAGACACACAACACAACTTCATTATACTTGCTAAAAAAAGCTTCAATTTCTTGAAGCTTCTTTTGTTGCAAAATTGCGGTCTGGACGAGACTCGAACGAACCACACAATCTCTTTATTTATAGGCTTCTTCAGAGCACTATATTTCGATGGCACCGAATTAGACACCTTTTAACATAGTTTAACAATATCTAGATGAGTGAATACTCAAATAGTAACAATTAAATGCAAATGATGCTTTTCGGATTCTATTTTACAAAGAACAAACTCAATGTCAACCTAAGTTTTCAAAGAGGGCTGGCAAATATACAATTTCTTATTTCTTCTATACAAATAAAATTTTCGCTTTATTTCAGATGAAAATTATTTTTTAGATACTACCTAGTTATAAATATTTAATGCTTTCAAACCTTTCTTCGCTAAAACCATTTCTACAATTACAACCTTAACATTATAATTTTCATTACTTAATCTTCTAATTAAACTTCATGATAAGGGAATATATTACTCCTATTTTATTCAATAGATAAAGAAAAATCAATTTATTTACTTTTTCTGTTATAAATATTCAATTTACCTAAACCCAATTCTTTATATTTAAACCTCATAAAATCAAAACCTTCTAAAAAATGACAAAACCAAAGTTTAAAATGTTGGTAGTTATGCTTTCACTAAGCGTCGGATCACTAATTTATTGTGATGAGTCCCTAGGACAAGAAAAAGCCAATCAAAATTCTGAATTATCAATCGAATTTGAAAAATATGAATTGGATAATGGGCTAAACATTATTCTTCATCAGGACAAGTCCGATCCAATAGTTTCTCTAGCCATACAATATGGTGTTGGCTCTAACCGTGAGAAAAAAGGCCGCACTGGATTTGCTCACCTTTTTGAACACATGCTCTTCCAAGAATCTGAAAATGTTCCTCAAGATCAATTTTTCAAAAAGATACAAGATGCTGGAGGTACTTTAAATGGTGGAACCTGGCAAGATGGAACTGTGTATTATGAAGTGGTGCCAAAGAATGCTCTTGAAACAGTGATGTGGTTAGAGTCTGATAGAATGGGTTTTCTTATAAACACAGTAACTGAAGCTGCCTTTGCAAACCAGCAAGAAGTAGTACAAAACGAAAAGCGTCAGCGAGTAGATAATAACCCTTATGGACACACTGGATGGGTGATAGACAAAAATCTATATCCAGATGGGCATCCTTACAGCTGGCAGGTAATTGGAGAACTTGAAGATCTTCAAAATGCTACAGTAGCCGATGTAAAAGAATTCTACGATAAATTTTATGGTCCAAACAATGCAACTTTGGTTGTTGCCGGAGATTTTGACAAGGCAGAAACTAAAAAATTGA
>CAZWSP010000135.1:0-8690 GCA_964636585.1 uncultured Antarcticibacterium sp. | reverse complement strand
GTGATAAGCTTGTTCTTGTTCATCTTATCGCTAAGTTTCCCCATAAAGGTAGCAGCAAGTGCTCCTCCTATTCCTAAAATTCCAAAAGCACCAGTAACTGCACTTCCATAATTAAACGAATCTTCCATAAGAAATACTAAGGTTGTCCAAAAAGCGCTAAACCCTGCAAATCCTAACCCACCTCTAACTGCAGCCAATCTCACCGAACTTTCGGTTCTAAAATAATAGGCTATAGATGTCATAAGTTGCCCATAAGTTCCTTTAAAATCTGGAGCCAGTTCTGGAAGTTTCGCTTTTAATAATCCCCAATAAATTAGCATAATTGCAGTTGCTATGTAAAACATGGCGCGCCAGCCTAAGTACTCTCCAACTATTCCGCTAATAAACCTGCTTCCTAAAATACCAATTAACAATCCGCTCATTACGATACCAATCGCCCTGCCCTTTCTTTCTTCTGAAGCTAACTGAGCAGCCATTGGAACAAAAAGTTGAGGAACTACTGAAGAAAATCCTATAAAGAAACTTGCGATGGTAAGTATAAGTAAAGAAGGTGCTAAGGCAGCAGCAAGTAAACTAATGATGATGAGAATAAAATCTATAAGAATTAGCTTTTTTCTGGGGAATTTATCTCCCAACGGGATAATAAATAGCAATCCTAACGCATATCCAATCTGAGTAAATAAGGGAATATTACTTACCGCTGTTTCCTTTACATTATAAGTTTCAGCAATAAGATTTAAAAGTGGTTGATTGTAGTAATTGTTTGCCACCACCAAACCTGCTCCAACAGCCATTAAATAAAGAAGCGAATTTGGGAGTTTAGCCTCAGACATCACAGAACGCTAAACTTTAGTTATGCTTAGATATTACATCTGTAGCTAACTTCAAAATTTTCTGAAATTGCTCATCGATATTCAAAGAAGAATTATCGATCTCTATAGCATCTTCTGCTTTTACAAGTGGTGAATCTTCTCGTGTAGTATCCAGATGATCTCTATTCATTACATTCTGTAACACCTCATCATAATTCACATCTTGGCCTAGTTGCTTCATCTCCTTAAATCTTCTTCCTGCACGTTCTTCTGCAGTAGCCGTCATAAAGATCTTAAGTTCGGCATTTGGAAAAACCACGGTACCAATATCTCTACCATCCATTACCACTCCTTTTTCTAGACCCATTTGCTGTTGTTGAGAAACAAGTTTTTCTCTAACTTCAGAAACTGCTGCTACCCTACTTACATACTGAGAAACTTCTAGTGTACGAATCTCATCCTCGATATTTTCATCATTTAAATAAATAGCAGCATACCCACGAGAGGCATCAAAAATAAATTTAAGGTCTAAAGAAGGAAGATCTTTAATAAGGCTCACTTTATCAAAACTATCTTCCGTGATATATTTACTGCGCATTGCATATAGAGAGATCGCTCTATACATAGCGCCCGTATCTACATACACATAACTTAATTCCTTTGCTAACTGCTTAGCAACTGTACTTTTTCCTGTAGAAGAAAATCCGTCTATTGCAATGGTAATTTTATGATCTGTCAATCTATTAGTTTTATTGGATTATTCGTAATTGTATTTGAAATTCAAAGATAAATAAACAAGAATTCAATTGGTATAAAAAAACCCTGAATTGCTTCAGGGTTTGAGTCTTATAATACTTTAGGATTCTTAACCTTTTCGTTGGTTAAGGCAAGCTCTATTACGTCTTTCATTTCTTTTACGTAATGAAAGGTTAGACCCTTTAAATACTCTTCCTTAATTTCTTCAATATCTCTTCTGTTCTCTTCACAAAGAATGATCTCTTTAATTCCCGCTCTTTTTGCCGCCAAAATCTTTTCTTTGATCCCTCCAACAGGCAATACTTTTCCTCTTAATGTGATCTCTCCAGTCATAGCCAAACTAGACTTTATCTTGCGCTGAGTGAATAATGAAACCAATGAAGTTAACATAGTAATTCCTGCACTAGGACCATCTTTAGGAGTTGCTCCTTCCGGCACGTGAATATGCACATTATATTTCTCAAAAACTCCCGGATCTAAATTTAACAGTTCTGCATTTGCTTTGATATATTCCATAGCAATTGTTGCAGATTCCTTCATCACTTTTCCAAGGTTTCCGGTAATATTTAAATTTCCTTTTCCTTTAGATAAAATAGATTCAATAAATAAGATATCTCCACCTACACTTGTCCAGGCTAATCCTGTAACAACTCCGGCAACGTCGTTATTTTCATATTTATCGCGTTCCATTCTTGGACTTCCCAGAATTTTAATCACATCTTCATTCGTGATCTTAATTACATAGTCATCTTCCATTGCAATATTCTTAGCTGCATAACGCACCATTTTAGCAATTTGCTTTTCTAGACCACGTACTCCAGATTCTCTTGTATAGCCTTCTACAATCTTCTCTAATTGAGCTTTTCCAATCTTGATGTGCTCTTTAGTTAAACCGTGCTCTTTAAGTTGTTTAGGTAATAAATGCTGTTTAGCGATCTCTACCTTTTCTTCTATAGTATAACCTGTAACATTAATGATCTCCATTCTATCTCTTAACGCAGGCTGAACAGTGCTTAAACTGTTTGCAGTTGCAATAAACATCACCTTAGAAAGATCGAATCCCATTTCTAGGAAGTTATCATGAAACTCACTGTTTTGTTCTGGATCTAAAACCTCTAACAATGCTGAAGAAGGATCTCCGTTATGACCGCTGTTCAACTTGTCTATTTCATCTAGTACAAAAACTGGGTTGCTTGTTCCTGCCTTTTTAAGACTCTGAATAATTCTACCTGGCATTGCACCAATATATGTCTTTCTATGCCCTCTTATTTCTGCTTCATCTCGCAATCCACCTAAAGAAATTCTCACGTATTCTCTCCCTAATGCTTCAGCCACAGATCTCCCTAAAGAGGTTTTCCCAACTCCCGGAGGTCCATACAAACATAGAATAGGAGATTTCATATCATTTCTAAGCTTCAGAACCGCTAGATATTCTATAATACGTTCCTTAACATCATCTAAACCATAATGATCTCTATCTAAAATGCGCTTAGCTCGCTTAAGATCAAATTTATCTTTGCTGAATTCATCCCAAGGAAGATCTAGAAACAAATCTAAATAGTTTCTTTGAATAGAATACTCAGCCACTTGCGGATTCATTCGTTGCATTTTTGATAACTCTTTATCAAAATGCTTCTTTACTTTTTCATCCCACTTTTTCTTTAAGGCTCTGGTTCGCATTTCTTCCATCTCATCCTCGTTAGAGGCACCACCCAATTCTTCTTGAATGGTCTTCATTTGCTGGTGTAAGAAATACTCCCGTTGTTGCTGACTCATGTCGCTTTGTACCTTGCTCTGGATCACATTTTTAAGTTCCAGTTTCTGGTACTCCACATTCATGAACTTTAAAGTTTCTAAAGCTCTTGTTTTAAGATTATTGGTCTTCAGCAATTTTTGCTTTTCCTCTACACTCAAATTCATGTTAGAAGACACGAAATTGATCAAGAAAGAAGGGCTTTCAATATTCTTAATTGCAAAGGAAGCTTCCGTAGGAATGTTTGGACTTCCTTTAATTATTTGTAACGCCAGTTCTTTGATAGATTCAATTATCGCAGAAAATTCAGCATTCTTCACATCTGGACGCGATTCCGGAACTTCTTTCACCGAAGCAGTCATATAAGGCTTTTCAGCTATAACTTCATCAATTTTAAAGCGTTTCTTACCTTGAATGATCACGGTAGTGTTACCGTCGGGCATTTTTAGAACTCTAAGAATTCTAGCAACAACTCCAGTTTTATAAATATCTTCTACTCCAGGATTCTCAACTTCTTCATCCTTCTGAGCAACTACACCTATAACTTTATTTCCGTTATTGGCATCGTTAATTAATTTAATAGAAGCATCTCTACCTGCGGTAATAGGAATTACAACTCCAGGGAATAACACTGTGTTTCTTAGGGGTAGAATTGGTAAAACTTCGGGTAATTGTTCTTGATTTATTTCCTCTTCATCTTCAGGAGTCATTAAAGGGATTAACTCTGCATCTTCATCAATTCCTTGAAATGACAAACTGTCAATATTTAATAGTTTAGATTTAGCCATATCTTAATTTAGGTCAAACTGTCACAACAGTTCATTATTTATAACTACGCAAAATCTTCTGCAAAGGTTTAATCCTACTGCTATCTAGCGTAGTGGGTATTATTTTCAACAAGTATTTCAATTGTTATGCCAGCAGTCTTTATTGAATTATTTTTTCTGAAACTGTAACAATTTGAAAACAAAGGTATCTTTATAGTAGAAGCTTAATAGAAATTTGTTGACGCCAACCATAACTTATAACGAAGAATTAATAGTCCGCTGCCAAAAGCAAGACAAGCGTGCGCAGTTAGAAGTGTACAAGAAGTACTATAAAGCTATGTATAATACGGCGTATAGAATTGTTAAGGATCGAGCTGAAGCAGAAGATATTATGCAGGAAGGATTTATAAAAGCCTTTTCAAAATTACACACCTTCGAAGGGAAGTCTACACTGGGAGCATGGATCAAGAAAATTGTAGTAAACCTTAGTATTAACGCATATAATAAAAACTCTAAGTACTTGCATGTAAGTTACCAGGATGAGTTTAAAAATGAAATTGCAGAAGATGATGGAATTGCCTTAAGTGAGGAAAACACGAATTCTAAAGTTCAAAAAATATTAAAAATGTTCGATTCCCTGAAGGAAAATTATCGAGTGATCCTTACGCTTCATTTAATTGAAGGATTTGATTACGATGAAATTTGCGAGATCTTAAAACTAACTCCGGCAAATTGTAGAACAACCATTTCAAGAGCAAAAGAACAACTTAGAAGTAAATTATCTGAAAATGAAAGATGAAGAATTAGATAACCTCTTTTTAACAGAAGCGTTCGACATAGAAGAACCTGATGCAGGCCATGAAGAGCGCTTTTTAAAGAAATTAAAGGAAGAGACTCAGCAAAAAGAAAAACCAAAAGGATCTATAATAAATTTTTGGAAACCTTGGATAGCAATAGCAGCAAGTCTAGTATTTGTAGTACTAATTGCAGGTAGTTTTTTATCCAATAACTCTTATAAGAAATCTACAGATCTGGCAGCAATTTCGCCTGAAATGAAGGAAACTCAAGAATTCTATACTACCGCGATTAAAGCTGAATTAGAAAAAATTAATACAGCCAAATCTCCGGAAACAGAAATCATTGTAAACGACGCTCTTGAACAATTACAGCGGTTAGATACAGAATACGGACAATTAAAGACAGACCTCTCCAAAAGCGGAAAGGACAAAAGAGTGATTTTCGCAATGGTCTCTAATTTACAACAGCGTATAGATATTTTAAACAACGTTTTGACCCAAATAGAAGAAATTAAAGAACTTAAAAATAACGAAAATGAAAGCACTATTATTTAATATACTCGTATTGGCGGTGATTTTCCCCGCAGTTTATACCAGCGGAGGAGATATAAATCCTAAAACGCAAAATGGGAAGTACACAAAAGATAAGAAGATCTCAAAAACCTTCGAAGTTTCTGCGAACGATCTACTCAAGATAGATAACAGCTACGGAAATATAAATGTTACCACCTGGAACGAGAATCGTGTACAGATCGATGTAGTGGTGAAGGTTAATGGAAATGATGAAGAAAAAGTGAGAGAAAAACTTAATGAGATCAGCATAAAAATGAGTCAATCTGGAGAAGGCGTTCAAGCAAAGACATACTTCGAGAAAGAGAGTCGTTCTTGGTGGGATATGTTATTTGGAGAAAGCAATAGTCTAAATATGGAAGTAAACTATACCATAAAAGCACCAATTAACAACAATGTTCATTTAATTAATGACTATGGGAATATTTATTTAGATAAACTTAAAGGGAACGCGAAGATAAATTGTGATTACGGAAGCATAAACATAGGAGAACTTTTAGGAGAAAATAATTATATAAATATAGATTATTCAAGAAACAGCCATATCGGAACCTTGAAAAATGCAGTGATAAATGCCGATTATTCTGAAATTGAAGTGGAAGACGCTAGATATGTAGATCTAAATGCAGATTATTCTAAGTCTAAGTTTGGGAAGGTGGAAAATCTAAAATTTAATTGTGACTATGGAAGTCTTAAAGTAGATAAAGTGAAAAAGATAGAAGGAAATGGAGACTACTTAAATACAGAAATTGGCCAGGTTCACCAATCCTTAGATCTTAGTTTAGATTACGGAAATGTAGAGATAGAAAAGATCGTAAAAGGTGCTGGTTCTATTAAGATTGACAGTGATTATGCTGGTGTTAAAGTGGGCTATGCAGAAGATCAAGCTTTCAGTTTTAACATTGATGCCACTTATGGAAGTGTGAACGGGTTGGAAGGTTTTAATATTCAGAAACAAAGACAAGAATCCAATCAAAAAAGTTACTCCGGTTATTATTTGAATTCTAGTAACTCTTCAAGTATAGATATTAAAAGTAATTACGCAAAGATCAGCTTACAAAAAAGATAAAATCAATCAATCATTAAATTTAAACTATCATGAAAAAAACATTAATTCTATTTAGCATCATCCTTCTGGCAACCACTTCTATGAACGCACAATGGTGGGGTAGTAAAAAAATTAGCGGAAATGGGAACATGGTTACAGATTCTCGCAAAACTTCAGATTATGACGATATTCTATTGGTTGGTTCTTTAGATGTTGAAATAACTTCAGGAAAAGAAGGCGCGCTAAAGGTGGAAGCCGAAAGTAATTTACAAGAGTATATTCTAACTGAAGTGAAAGATGGTAAATTAAAGATCTCGGTAAAAGAAGGAGTTTCTTTAGATCCATCGAGAAATATGAATATTAAAGTAACAGTTCCAGTTGAAGCTATTTCAGTTCTTTCATTAACCGGGTCTGGAGATGTTTATAATTCAGGCATATTAAAATCATCCGATCTTAAATTAAGTGTGGTAGGTTCTGGAGATATGGTTTTAAACTTAGACGCACAAGAGGTTAGCGGAGCTATCACAGGATCTGGAGATGTAAAACTAAAAGGAACTGCTGGAAGTTTAAACTGTAAAGTAACAGGTTCTGGAGATTTTATGGCGTACAATCTTAAAGTAGCAAGAGTTGAAGCAGCGGTTATGGGATCTGGAGATATTTCAGTTTATGCTTCAGAATCTCTAAAAGCAAGAGTTTCAGGATCTGGTGATATCTCCTATAAAGGAAATCCAGAAAAACAAGATTTTAAAACTGCCGGCTCTGGAGCAATTTCTAAGAGCTAGATTCAAATATAAGATTTGAATTCAACCGATGATCAGCGAATTAGACAATTACCTGATCATCGGTTCTTTTTGGTACTCTAAGTAATAAAACTACTCCTCCAATAAAGAATACGATCAAAAACAATATAGAACTTCTTACACTTCCTGTGATCTGAGCCACAATTCCATACATAAGCATTCCTATAACAATTCCTATTTTTTCTGAAACATCGTAAAAACTGAAATAACTAGCGGTATCTAACGTGTTCTCAGGAAGCATTTTTGAATAGGTAGAACGTGATAATGCCTGAATTCCTCCCATCACTAGACCTACTGAAGCTGCAGCTATATAAAACTCTTGTGGTGTAATTATATAATAAGCGTAGATACATATAAGTATCCAGAAGATATTTAAGAAAATAAGTGTTTTAATATTCCCTATTTTTATAGCAATTCTAGATGTTAAAGTAGCGCCAGCAACCGCAACTAGTTGTATCAACAAGATACTTACAATTAATCCGGTGGTGGGATCTTGATCTCCCCAGTCCAGCTCTTCAATTCCAAAATAAGTTGCAATTAACATGATGGTTTGTACCGCCATACTGTAAGTAAAAAATGCTGCCAAATAACGCCTTAAGATGATCTGACTTTTTAAAGCAACCCAGATCTTCTTAATCTCTCTAAATCCGTTGAAAAGAAGATTTCTGGTCATCTTCTGTTTCTTATTTCCTTTCGGTAAATATTTGTAGGTGTATTGACTAAAACCTATCCACCAAATTCCGGTTAAAACAAATGAAAAACGTGTTGGAAAGCCTTCATCTTCAAAACCAAACCACTCAAATTTCATGATCATAATAAGACAGATGATCAGCAAAATAACACTTCCAATATAGCCTAAGGAAAAACCTTTCGCACTTATTTTATCTTGTTGTTCTGGAAATGCAATATCTGGTAAGTAAGAATTATAAAACACCAGACTAGACCAAAACCCAATAAGCGCAAAGAAATAACAAAGCAACCCGAACCACAGAAAATCAAGGCTAAACCAAAAAAGACCAATGCAGGATATAGATCCGAGATAACAGAAGAATTTTAGAAAGGATTTTTTGTTTCCAACATAATCTGAAATCCCAGAGAGAAATGGGCTGAAAATGGAAACCACTAAAAATGCTAATGATGTAACATAACTTATTAGAGAATCGTTATTTATATTAAAGCCTAAGAAAGAAACAGTATCGCTAATTATGGTGCCATCTGCATCTTTAACTATGGTAATTGCACCGTAAAAAATGGGAAAGATTGCTGAAGCGATCACCAAACTGTAAACAGAATTAGCCCAATCATAAAATGCCCAAGCATTTAATAACTTCTTGCTTCCTTTAGGAGGATATTTCATTTTTTAAAAATAAAAAAAAAGCTGCTCATT
>CAZWSP010000134.1:0-8874 GCA_964636585.1 uncultured Antarcticibacterium sp. | reverse complement strand
TACAATTGCAACTTTATTAATTCTTCTTTTCATATGTAAATTTTAAATAGAAATTATTCCAGGCAATCCCTGAAATTTATCTTTTGTTATAATTATTTTAAACTTATTTCTTGATTATAGATCTTCTTATTAGAAATTAGATCTGTTATGGAATTTGCTACTTTAATAAAAGTTTTAAGATCTTCTTCACTCACATCTTCCTTCACCGCTTCATCAAATTTTAAAACCACGCCCTTAGAAAACTCTCGCATCTCTTTACCAAAATCTGTAAGATGAAGTAACACGCTTCTCCCATCGGTTGGATTTCTTTTACGGATGATTAATCCTTTTTCTTCCATCGATTTTAAAATTCGGGATAAACTTGTGGCTTCCATACCCATTTTAGGGCCTAAAGAGGTAGAGGGGGTTCCTTTTTCGGGATCTATACTTAAAAGGGCAAAACCAGTAGCCATAGTACATCCGGCTTTACCGGCTTCTTCATTATACATTTTTGAAACTGCCATCCACGTGGCTCTCAAAACGTAATCGATGGTTTTTTCCTTCATAAGTTAATTAGAATGAACCCAAAGTTAAGAAAATTTATTATGCGCGCATAATAAATTGAGTGGAAATTTACATCTGCATACTCATTTACCTAAATTTACTTTAATTACATAAAAAAACTCTCCTTTAGGGGAGAGTTTAACAATAACTTAATGATAATGATGCTAATACTATCTTTCGTAGATCGCATTATATAAGTCCATATATCTTTCTTTTATATTTCTACGCTTCAATTTCATAGTAGGAGTAAGCTGATCGTTTTCTATACTCCATACTTCCGGAGTAAGTTCAAATTTCTTGATCTTTTCCCAATGTCCGAATTTTTCGTTATAAAAATCTACTTCTTCTTGGATGCGATTTATTACTTCAGAATTTTTCACGATCTCTTCATTGGTCTTCCCAATATCCAATTTCTTTCTATTAGCCCATTCTTCAACAAACTCAAAATTAGGTTGAATAAAAGCAGCAGGCATTTTTTCGCCTTCCCCAATAACCATAATTTGTTCTATAAAACGAGACTGTTTCATGGTATTCTCGATCAACTGTGGCGCAACATATTTACCTCCAGAAGTCTTGAACATCTCCTTCTTTCTATCGGTGATTTTCAAGAAACCTTCAGAATCTATTTCACCAATATCTCCGGTATGGAACCATCCGTTAGAATCTATTTCTTCATCTGTTTTTTCTTTGTCCTTATAATAACCCATCATTAAGTTAGGTCCTTTTGTAAGGATCTCGCCGTCTTCAGCAATTTTAACTTCCACGTTATCTATAACTCTACCTACAGTTCCAATTTTGAAACCTTTATTTTTTTCGGCATTTACAGCTATTACAGGAGAAGTCTCCGTTAAACCATAACCTTCCATAATTGGAATTTCTGCCGCAGCAAAAACCCTGGTTAATCTTGGTTGTAAAGCCGCACTTCCAGATACTATTAATTCTATATTTCCACCTAAACCTTCTTTCCATTTAGAAAAGATCAATTTTCTGGCTAGACTCAATTGCATTTCGTACCACCAGCCATTTGCGCCATATGGTTCGTATTGCAAGCCTAACTCTACAGCCCAGTAGAATAATTTATGTTTGATTCCTGATAAGGCGGTTCCTTTGGCTATGATCTTGTCGTATACTTTTTCGATTAAACGAGGTACTGCCGTGATCACGTGTGGATGAACCTCTTTTAAGTTATCGCTTAACTTATCTATAGATTCAGCAAAATGAATCGAAACACTATGATATTGATATAAATAAGAGACCATTCTCTCAAAAATGTGACAAATTGGTAAGAAACTTAATGCCACGAATTTTCCTGTTTCAAAAGGAACTCTTGGCGCACTATTTAAAACATCACTCACAATATTCTTATGAGAAAGCATTACTCCTTTAGGTCTTCCGGTGGTTCCAGAAGTATAAATAAGCGTAGCAAGATCGTCTTCAGTAACCGCATCTTTCAATGCATCAACTTCAGTTTGATTGGATTCATCCTGACCAAGATCTAGAATTTCACTCCAGTGTTTACATCCTTTAATTGCATCAAAACTGTAAACCTCCTTTAGTTTTGTGTTATGCTTTATAGCATTTACCTTTTCCAAAACCTCTTCATCTGAAACAAAACAATAGGTGGCTTCACTGTGATTCAACACATACTCATAATCTTCCTGAGAGATGGTAGGATAAATTGGTACGTTTTGCGCTCCAAGTTGTAAAATTCCGATATCCAAAACATGCCACTCCGTTCTATTGCTAGAAGAGATTAATGCAATTTTTTCATTTGGTTTTACTCCAAGTCGAAGTAAACCCCGGCTGGCAGTGTTTGCCTTATCTATATATTGTTGTGTAGATAAAGCTTCCCAAGTGCCATTATATTTAGTGGCTAATGATTTCTCTATAGGATGATTTTCCAATTGAAAGTATGGAAAATCAAAAAGTCGTTTAATTTCGGTCATGTGTTTGGATAAGATATTCCTTGCAAAATAGCAAAATTGTGTGCTATTTCAAATGAATACCACAAAAAAGAAGGGAAATTTTACCTTCCCTTCTTAATTATTGATAATACCTATAATTTTCTATTTCTGTTTCAGCCAATTATAGGCGTTAACAAATCCTTCTAACCAAGGAGTTACTTCATCTTTTCTATCTTTTGGATAATGTGCCCAGTTCCAAGAAAAAGTGGAACGTTCTAGGTGAGGCATCATAACTAAGTGTCTTCCAGTGGTATCTGTAAGCATTGCAGTGTTAAAGTGCGAACCATTTGGGTTAGCAGGATATTCTTCATATCCATATTTCCCAACAATATTATATTCGCTTTCTTCTAAAGGAAAACTGAATTTTCCTTCTCCGTGAGCAGCCCAAATTCCTAATTTATTTCCAGCCAAGCTAGAAAGCATAACAGAATTGTTCTCTTGAATTTCTACGGAAGTAAAATTACATTCAAATTTATGAGATCGGTTATGAAGCATTTTTGGTTTTTGTTCATGATCAGGATTTATAAGTCCCAATTCAATGAACAATTGGCAACCGTTACAGACTCCTAAAGACAGGGTGTCTTCTCTTTTGAAGAAATTCTCTAATGCCGACTTTGCTTTTTCATTATATAAAAATGATCCCGCCCAACCTTTGGCGCTTCCCAAAACATCTGAGTTTGAGAATCCACCTACAGCAGCAATGAACTGAATTTCTTCTAAGTTTTCACGGCCAGAAATAAGATCGGTCATATGAACATCCTTTACGTCGAAACCTGCCAGATACATAGCGCGAGCCATTTCACGTTCACTATTAGAACCTTTCTCGCGAATGATGGCAGCTTTTATCTTCGGTTGTCCTTCTTTTAATACTGGAATTTTCCCAGTGAAGTTTTTAGGAAATTTAAATTCTAAAGGCTGATTCTTATAGTTATTAAAACGTCTGGTTGCGTGATCTGTTCCACTTTGCTTTTTATCTAACATAAAAGAAGTGTGGTACCAGATATCTCGATATTTTGCAATATCAAATTTAAATAAATCCTCGGCGTTTTTAATGCTTACTAAATTCCCTTCAGTTGGAGTTCCAATTTTAAAGAATTCAATTTTATTCTCTTCTAAGATGGTTTCTACGGAGGCATCCTTAGCTTGAAAAACAATTCCGCAGTTCTCGTTAAATAACAATTTTACTGAATCCTTTTCATTAAGCGCTGAGAGATTTAAAGTAGCTCCTTGATTAACTTCAGAAAAACACATTTCTAATAAAGTAGTAATTAATCCTCCTGAAGCTACATCGTGACCTGCTAAAATTTTACCTTCAGAAATAAGATGCTGAAGCGTATTGAAGGTAGAAATAAAATTTTCAGAATTTAAAACTGTGGGAGCTTCGTTTCCTATTTTATTATGAGTTTGCGCAAAAGAACTTCCTCCTAATTTAAAATTATCTTGAGACACATTGATATAATAAATAGCACCTTCCGGCTGTAGAACAGGTTCTACAACTTTGGTAATATCGTTACAATGTCCGGCTGCAGAAATTATAACGGTTCCCGGAGAGATCACTTCACTACCATCTTCACTATATTTTTGCTTCATAGAAAGAGAATCCTTTCCTGTTGGAACATTGATGCCAAGTTCTATAGCAAAATCTGAAATTCCTTGTACCGCCTCATACAATCTTGCATCTTCTCCTTCATTATTACAAGGCCACATCCAGTTCGCAGATAAGTAAACAGATTTAAGACCATTTTCCAAAGGTGCCCAAATAATATTGGTTAGCGCCTCTGCAATAGAATTTCTGGAACCCGCAACGGGATCTATCAATGCTGAAATAGGGGAGTGCCCAAGCGAGGTTGCAACTCCTTCTTTTCCATTATAATCTAATGCCATTACACCGCAATTGTTAAGCGGTAATTGTAAGGCTCCGGCGGTTTGCTGTTTAGCAACTCTTCCGGTAACACAGCGATCTACTTTATTAGTTAGCCAATCTTTACAGGCAACGGCTTCTAATTGCAGTACCTGTTCTGTGTATTCATATATTTTATCTGAAGTATAACTTAAGGCTTCGTAATTCCTGTCTACACTAACATCGTTCATGATGGTTTTTGGAGAACTACCAAACATATCTTCCATTTTAAGATCCATTGGTTTTTCGCCAGTGGTCTTGCTTTTAAAAATGAAATTATGATCTGCAGTTACATTACCCACCTCATACATAGGCGCGCGTTCTCTTTCCGAAATTCGTTTTAGAATATCAAGGTCTTTCTCCGGAATGATCAATCCCATGCGTTCCTGAGATTCATTTCCAATTATTTCTTTTGCTGAAAGCGTAGGATCTCCAACAGGTAATTTATCAAGATCAATATTTCCTCCGGTTTCTTCTACAAGCTCACTTAAGCAATTTAAATGTCCACCGGCACCATGATCGTGAATAGAAACAATCGGATTGTTTTCGCTTTCCACCATGCCTCGAATTGCGTTGGCTGCTCTTTTTTGCATTTCTGGATTTGCTCGTTGCACCGCATTTAACTCAATACCACTGCTAAATTCTCCAGTATCTGCGGAAGAAACTGCTGCGCCTCCCATTCCAATTCGGTAATTATCACCACCAAGCACTACTATTTTATCTCCTTTTTTAGGAATATCTTTTATAGCCTGATCTGCTTTTCCATATCCAATTCCACCTGCAAGCATGATCACTTTATCGTACCCTAAAAATCTGTTTTCTTCAGCATGCTCAAAGGTTAACACAGAACCAGTGATCAAGGGTTGACCAAATTTATTTCCAAAATCTGAAGCTCCGTTAGAAGCCTTTATTAGAATATCCATTGGCGTTTGGTACAACCATTTACGCTCTTTTGTTCCTTTTTCCCATTCTTTAGTATCGTCTAATCTAGAATAAGAGGTCATATAAACTGCCGTTCCCGCTAGTGGAAGCGATCCTTTTCCACCTGCAAGTCTATCTCTAATTTCTCCACCACTTCCGGTTGCAGCGCCGTTAAATGGCTCTACGGTAGTTGGAAAATTATGGGTTTCTGCCTTTATAGAAATTACTGAATCAAAATCTGAGGTTTTATAAAAATCTGGTTTATCTGCAGATCTTGGAGCAAATTGCTCCACTCTCGGACCTTTTACAAAGGCTACATTATCCTTGTATGCAGAAACTATATCATTCGGGTTTACTTCTGAAGTCTTTCTGATCAGTTTAAAAAGAGACGATGGTTTTTCTTTTCCATCTATCACAAAAGTTCCGTTGAAGATCTTATGTCGGCAATGTTCTGAATTTACTTGTGAGAAACCAAACACTTCAGAATCTGTTAAAGGTCTTTCTAATTTCTTAGAAAGCTCCTTCAAATAATTCACTTCTTCCTCATTTAAAGCCAAACCTTCCTGCTTGTTAAAAGCATTGATATCTTCAATCTCCAAAACTGGTTTTGGATCGGTATTTACCGTAAAAATCTGTTGATCAAGTCCATCAAAACGCTGAGACAGCATCGGGTCGAAATCATGAAAATGTGAATCTACTTTTAAGAATTCTTCAATCCTGATTATACCTGAAATGCCCATTGTTTGGGTTATCTCTACAGCATTTGTACTCCAAGGCGAGATCATTGCGGCACGTGGACCAACAAAAAAATCTGCAAGTGCAGATTTGTTAAGGAGTTGGGCGTCGCCGAAAAGCCAGTCTAATTTTGATATGTTTTGCGCGGAAATGGAGGAGTGCGTTTGCACTGCATAAACCTTTGAGGTTTGGGTTCCGAAGAATAGGATCATTCTAAGTTTTTTTGTGTGTTGTTGAGTTGACACAAAAATAACTTTTTTAGACTTAAATCAACTGCAATATTTGAAATTATTGGAAATAGATTTTAATGTTTAAAGACGAATTTGGGTTAGGTCCAAATTAAAAATCAGATCAAAAAAAATAGGCTATATTTTCAATTAAGAAAACATAACCTATTCTATAATTTAAATGAATTTAGAAATTTTTACTTTTCAGTATTTTCTAAAAGTGCCATATAAAACCCGTCGTATCCAGATTCTGAAGACAATAATTTTTTATCTTTTACCAATTTGAAATTCTTTCCTGCTTCTCTAGCCAAGAATTTTTCTACTTGTTCCTGATTTTCTGAAGGTAAAATAGAACAGGTAGCATACACCATTTTTCCGCCAGGTTTTACAATTCTAGAATAAGTGTCTATGATCTCAACTTGAGTTTTCTTAATGTTTTCAATAAACTCAGGTTGCAGTTTCCATTTAGCATCTGGGTTTCTGCTTAGCACTCCCAAACCACTACAAGGAGCATCTATTAAAACTCTATCGGCTGTTCCGTAAAGTTTCTTGATCACTTTGGTAGTGTCTATAGCTCTAGGATCTATATTGTGAGCATGTGCTCTTTTTGCACGTCTTTTTAGTTCCTTCAATTTATTTTCATAAATATCAGTAGCGATGATCTGACCTTTATTTTCCATTAAGGCTGCGATATGAAGCGTTTTTCCACCTGCACCTGCGCAAGTATCAACTACTCTCATTCCCGGCTTCACACCTAAAAATTCTGCTACTAACTGAGAGTTGGCGTCCTGAACTTCAAAAAATCCTTTTTTAAAGGCTTCAGTTTTAAAAACATTAGAGCGCTCTTCTAATTGTAACGCATAAGGGTAACCTTTTACAGGTTCTGCCTTGATACCTTCATCATTTAAAACACTTCTTAAGTTATCTCTGGTGGTATTAAGTGTATTTACTCTAAGTACCACAGGCGCTTGTTCGTTTAAAGCATGGATCTCTTTTTCCCATACCTTTTCACCTAATTCTTTAACTGCTAATTCATCCATCCAATCTGGAACAGACTCACGGTATTTTCTGATCTTAGAAAGTTCATCAAACTTTCCTTTTATCTTTCTACTTGGAACTGGTTCTATTTGCTTCCAGTCTGGTAAGGTAACTCCTCGTAAGGTTGCCCAAACTGCGAATACTCTAAATAAGTTCTCTCTAGAATAAGGCGCTTTTACTTCAGCAATTTCTGTGTACAATCTTTTCCAACGAACAATTTCATAAACAGTTTCTGCAATAAAACTTCTATCTCTGGAACCCCATCGCTTATCACGTTTTAATGTTTTTTCAATTACTTTATCGGCGTAATTACCTTCATTAAAGATGTCAGAAAGTGCATCAATAGTTGCAAAGACTAAATTTCGGTGTAAGCGCATAGTTTAATTTTAAGGTGGCAAAGGTACTCAATTTTGATGGCGATTATTTTATATTTGATTCAAAATATAATACATGAAGCTATTTTACTGTTTATCCTTCCTTTTAATTATTGGTTGTAACTCCGAAAAGAAGAAAAAAGCACCTGCTTATTTCACCGGAGTTGAAGTTGAAACTATTTTAGAAGACTCTATAAGTGTACGCGCCATAGAACTAATGGGGACCAATTTGGCATTTGCTACAAATAACGGGAAATACGGAATGTATAATCCAAACACCAAAGTTTGGAAAACCAATACTCAGAAGTTTGACAGCATCACTCCAGAGTTTAGAGCGGTAGCGAGTACCAACTCAGATTTTTTTATGCTGAGCGTTGGAAACCCTGGATTGTTATATAAAACGGGAGATACAGGAAGTATGGAACTTGTTTATAAGGAAGAGAATGAAAAGGTGTTTTATGATGCCATGGCATTTTGGAATGATACAGAAGGAATTGCAATGGGAGACCCTACAGACAATTGTCTTTCTATTATTATTACCAGAGATGGAGGAAAATCTTGGAGCAAAATAGCTTGTGATAATTTGCCGGCTTCAGCAGAAGGAGAAGCCGCGTTTGCAGCAAGTAATTCTAATATTGCCATAAAGGGAGATAAAACTTGGATCCTTTCTGGAGGAATGAAATCAAGAGTATTCTTTTCGCCAGATAAAGGAAAGACCTGGGAGGTTTTTGAAACACCAATTATCCAGGGAGAGGCTACAACTGGTGGATATAGTTTAGATTTTTACGATCAGAACACTGGATTTATCATCGGGGGAGATTACACAAAACCAGAGGATAATAAATCTAATAAGGCTGTTACTAAAGATGGTGGAAAAACTTGGAAACTGGTTGCAGTAGGTGAGGAGCCGGGTTATAAAAGCAGTGTGCGTTATGTGCCTGGTAAAAATGCACAAGAATTAGTTGCAATTGGTTTTACCGGAATTAGCTATTCTAAGGATGGAGGAAATAAATGGGATAAATTATCTGAGGAAGGCTTTTTCACCATTCGCTTTTTAAACGATTCTACGGCATATGCCGCAGGAAAAAATAGAATTGCAAAATTAAAATTTTTGAGATAGCGATTGCTCTAAATAAGAAAAGATACCCGGATCCTGGAATCCGGTGTATCTT
>CAZWSP010000133.1:0-9072 GCA_964636585.1 uncultured Antarcticibacterium sp. | reverse complement strand
AAAGGTAGCAGAAGAATTAGATATTGAATTTTTAGCGAAGCAAACCCCCGGTTTCTCTGGAGCAGATATTGCTAACGTTTGTAACGAAGCTGCATTAATCGCAGCTAGAAAAGGAAATAAAGCAGTAGGAAAACAAGATTTCCTAGATGCAGTAGATAGAATAGTTGGTGGTCTTGAAAAGAAAAACAAGATTATTACTCCCGACGAAATAAGAGCAATTGCTTATCACGAAGCTGGACACGCAACTGCAAGTTGGATGTTAGAGCATGCAGCACCTCTTGTAAAGGTTACTATTGTTCCTAGAGGGCAATCTTTAGGTGCAGCATGGTATTTACCAGAAGAGCGCTTAATAGTTCATCCAGAGCAAATGTTGGATGAAATGTGTGCCGCCTTAGGTGGACGAGCTGCAGAAAAAGTGATCTTTAATAGAATTTCTACTGGAGCTTTAAGTGATCTTGAAAAAGTGACCAAACAAGCAAGAGCAATGGTTACTATTTACGGACTTAATGAGAACTTAGGAAACATGACATTCTATGATTCTTCTGGTCAAAATGAATACAACTTCTCTAAGCCATATAGTGAGAAAACCGCTGAGCTTATAGATAAAGAAATTTCTAATCTTATAGAAACTCAATATCAAAGAGCCATAAAACTTTTAGAAGAAAACAAAGACAAGCTTTCTCAATTAGCAGATATTCTGCTTGAAAAAGAAGTAATCTTTAAGGACGATCTTCAGAAAATATTTGGAAACAGACCTTTTGCTGAAAAAGAACAAGTTCCATTGATCGCTAAGAAATCTGATATTCCTGATACTTCTTCTGAGGACAGTGAAATTGAGGAAGAATCTCCTGCAAATAATTAATTTAATTATCCTTGTAAAAAATCTTAATTTATCCTAGTGTTAAATTAAGATTTTTTACCTTTGGATTAAAGGTGCTATAAAACCCCCTAAATCTCAATATGAGTCTATTTAGAAAATTTTTAAATCCTAAATCTAAATCAGACAAAGGTCAGGACAACTCAGACAAATCTGACCGAGGCAAGTATATGCCTGATGTAAAGCTACCTACGGATGAGCGCTTCATGCTCAATTTCAAAAATAACGGTGGCAAGTTCCTGTATTGCGAGAATGAAAAAGAGGTGATTGACGCCTTTGATAATATACTTTTGGAGAATGATTGGTATGAAAAACCAACTTGTTGCTTCGATCCCAACCTTAAAAGCAAATTCGATAAATTCAATTTAGAGTTTAATAAATCTGGAGATGCTGCTTTTTTCCTTTCTACTTGTGAATATCTAATTGCAAATGATGGATCTATCTTAATTTCATCTAATCAAATTAAGGAAAAGCGTTTTAATGAATTGCCTTCAAATTTTATAATCCTTGCCTCTACTAGTCAGCTGGTAGATACTATTGGGGAAGGACTTAGAGGGATCAAATTCAATAACAAAGAGCGTATTCCATCCAACATCACCACTATAAAAAGTTTCGAAACCCAAAAAGAAGGTAATTTTATGAGTTATGGAAGTAGCACAAAAATCCTATATTTGCTGCTTCTGGAAGATTTATAAAATATGAGGGAAACTGTTATTAGGGCAATATCTGGGTTACTGTATGTTTCCATGTTGGTGGTATCTATACTTTCTTCAGAATTATTCTTTATCTGCCTTTTCTTTATAATAGGTTTTGTTTGCTTACTAGAATTAGAAAAATTGTTACGCTTAAAAAGCTATGCGTTATATGGTGTACATATTCTGTTCTTTTATTTCTTCAGTTATTTAAAATTCAACACCAACGCAATCCTGTTATTATTAATGATCACCATTTTTGTGAATTTATTTTTAATAAAAGATCTCTTATTTATAAGAACCATTCCTGTTTTCGAGAAGAAAAAGTATATCATTCTAATTTTCTATCTCATATCTTCTATCATTTTTCTAACTTTAATTCCAACTTATTCCGGAACTTTTAATCCAGAATTAATTGTTGGCGTGTTTGTTTTGATCTGGACAAACGACACATTTGCGTATTTAGTTGGTAAGAATTTTGGAAAAAATAAACTTTACGAAAAGATCTCACCTAACAAAACTATTGAAGGTTTTACAGGCGGTATGGTGTTTAGTTGCATAGCTGGATGCTTCCTATTTTACTTCACACATTATCTGAATGTAGAATTTTGGTTGGGATTAGCTATAATATTGAGTATTTTTGGCACGTTGGGAGATCTCATCCAGTCCAAATTTAAAAGACAGGCTGGAGTTAAGGATAGTGGAAAATTAATGCCAGGACATGGCGGACTATTCGATAGACTAGACAGTATTATTTTTTCCAGTCCATTTGTTTACGCGTACTTATTGATTATTAATTATGTTTCATAAAGAAGGTTACAAGATCATGACTTTTACCGCAATTTTATTAATTGCGCTAAACACCTTTTCATATTTATATGTGAATACCTATTGGATAAAATTTTCGATACTTGCTATAAGTATTGTCCTCTTTTTACTGATCTTTCAGTTCTTCAGAAATCCAAAAAGACCAACAGATCATAACGATTCCAACGTGGTTTCTCCAGTAGATGGGAAAGTGGTTGTAATTGAAGAAGTTTTCGAAAAAGAATACTTTAAGGATAAAAGATTGCAAGTTTCTATTTTCATGTCACCAATTAACGTTCATGTTACCCGTCATCCTATTGGAGGATTGGTAAAATTTAGCAAATATCATCCTGGAAAATTTTTAGTTGCTTGGCATCCAAAATCTAGTGAAGAAAATGAACGCACCACTGTTGTTGTAGAAAACAAAGTGGCGGGAGAAGTTCTTTACAGGCAAATTGCCGGAGCTTTAGCGAAACGTATAGTGAATTATGCTGTAGAAGGCGAAGAAGTTGTTCAAGGTAGCGACAGTGGGTTTATTAAGTTTGGATCTCGTGTAGATGTTTACTTACCTATTGGAACCAAGATCAATGTTAATTTAAATGATAAAGTTAAAGGTGGCGTAAGCGTTATTGCCCACGTGAACTAAGAGAATTAAAATGACAGAATCTTCCGATCAAAAATTTTTGAAGGCTTACGAAATGGCTAGCACCACAAGTATAAAGTTTCCTCCAGATATTATGCTTCATTTTTACGCATATTACAAGCGAGCAACAACTTATAATGGATTTTACGCAGCTTCTGAAAGTGAAGATGTAAGAAGAGGATTTAAAGCCAATGCTTTACTACAAGTAGAAAACATGTCTCAGAAAGAGGCAAAAGAATGCTACATAGATATGGTTGAAAAACACATTGGGCAAATATAATTATCTACCCAAAGTTGCATTTCCTTATTTTTTCCTTACTCCAATCCTGCCAAACTAGTTTTTAACATCGCGATTTTAGCTTCAGCATCGGCCTGTTTAGCCTTTTCCACTGCTACAACACTCTCGGGCGCACTACTCACAAAACGTTCATTAGAAAGCTTCTTCTGAACCGATTTTAAAAATCCTTCGGTATATTTCAACTCTTCCTGAATTTTTATTTTTTCAGCTTCAACATCTATAGCACCTTCTATCGGAATAAAATATTCATTAGATTTTACTCTGAAGGAAAGCGATCCTTCAACTTGATTCTTTACATATTCCAAATTAGAAACATTTCCAAGCTTAGTAATTACATCATTAAATGTATCTGAAGTATTATCGTTATTCAACACCTGAAGTGCTATCTGATCTTTAAACGAAATGTTCTTAGCCTTTCTAATATTTCTTATTCCAGAGATCACTTCAGAAGCAACGCTGAATTCAGAAATAATAGTGTTATTCACATCAGTAAATTCTGGCCAATGTGCAATGATCAATGCTTCTTCCTTGGATCGTGGTTTTAAATCCTGCCAGATCTCTTCAGAAATAAATGGCACAAAAGGATGAAGTATCTTTAAATTGCTTTCTAGAATGGAGATTACTTCCTTATAAGTTTTCTCATCTATAGATTCTCCAAAACTCGGTTTAACCATTTCTAAGAACCAAGAACAGTAATCGTCCCAGATAAGTTTATAGGTTGCCATTAACGCATCACTCATTCTGTATTTTGAGTAATGATCTTCAATTTCTAATAATGCTTGCTGAAATTTGGCCTTATACCACGCAATTGCAGTTGCAGAAGATTTCGGTTGTGGAATAGCTGAATCTACTTCCCAACTTTTAATAAGTTTATAGGAGTTATAGATCTTGTTTATAAACCCACTACCCTGCTTACAAAGATCTTCGTCGAACATCAAATCATTTCCTGCAGGAGAACTTAATAACATCCCCACACGCACTCCATCTGCACCATATTCATTGATCAATTTGATAGGATCTGGCGAATTCCCTAAAGATTTAGACATTTTACGGCGTTGTTTATCTCTAACAATTCCTGTTAAATAAACATTTGTAAAAGGCTTTTCTCCTCTATATTCATATCCGGCGATCATCATTCTAGCCACCCAGAAAAACAAAATTTCTGGCGCTGTTACTAGATCATTGGTTGGATAATAGTAATTAATTTCTTTATTATCTGGTTCTAAAATTCCATTAAAAACGCTCATTGGCCATAACCAAGATGAGAACCACGTATCTAAAGCATCGGAGTCCTGAGTAAGATCTGTCAACTTTAATTCTGAATCACCTGTTTTAGTTCTTGCTTTTTCTAATGCTTCTTCAATAGTTTCAGCAATTACAAAATCTTCTTTTCCATTTCCGTAGTAATAGGCGGGAATTTGTTGTCCCCACCACAACTGGCGAGAAATATTCCAGTCTCTTACGTTTTCCATCCAATGCTTGTACGTGTTTACAAACTTGTCTGGAACCAAATTCACATCTTTATTAAGAACTGCATCCAATGCAGGCTGCGCTAATTCTTTCATTTTTAAGAACCATTGGTCGCTTAACTTAGGTTCTATTACTGCACCTGTACGTTCACTGGTTCCAACATTATTTATGTGGGTTTCGGTTTTTGTAAGAACTCCTAATTCTTCTAATTCTTTAACGATCTCTTTTCTTGCAACAAATCTATCTTTTCCTTCATAATGCAGGCCATAAGAATTTAAAGAAGCATCATCATTAAAAATATCTATCACCTCAAGATTGTGTCTTTCTCCAATTTCTTTATCGTTAATATCGTGCGCAGGAGTTACTTTAAGACAACCCGTTCCAAATTCCATATCCACATACTCATCTTCAATAATAGGAATCACTCTATTAACTAAAGGAACTATGGCTTTTTTACCCTTTAAATGACTAAAACGTTCGTCATTTGGATTTATACAAATAGCTGAATCCCCTAAAATAGTTTCAGGACGCGTGGTTGCAATGGTTACAACCTCATCGCTATTTTCAATTTTATAATTTAAATAATATAGATTTCCTTGTTTTTCTTGGTAGATCACCTCTTCATCTGAAAGGGTGGTTTTGGCTTCTGGATCCCAGTTTACCATTCTATACCCTCTATAGATCAATCCTTTCTCATAAAGATCTACAAAAACCTTAATTACTGAAGCAGACATCGTGTCGTCCATGGTAAACTTTGTTCGTTCCCAATCACAAGATGCTCCCAACTTTTTAAGTTGTTCTAATATAATTCCACCATGCTTATGTGTCCAATCCCAAGCATGTTCCAAAAATTGCTCTCTACTTAATTCACTTTTATTGATGCCTTCTTCTTTCAATTTTGCCACCACTTTAGCTTCAGTAGCAATAGATGCATGATCTGTTCCAGGCACCCAACAAGCATTAAACCCTTTTAATCTGGCTCTTCTTATTAGAACATCCTGAATAGTGTTATTAAGCATATGCCCCATATGTAGTACTCCCGTAACGTTTGGAGGAGGAATCACAATGGTGTATGGAGTTCTCTCATCTACTTCAGAATGAAAATAACCTTGCTCCATCCAGTAGTTGTACCATTTTTCTTCTACCTTTTGAGAATCGTATTTTTGGGATGCGGACATAATTGGTCTAATTTTTGAAAATATGTGCAAAAGTACTTATAAGTTGAAGATTATAAAAGTAGTTGTTTTCCTTATATCCAATTCACGTTTGTTTAAAACTACTTACCTTTACTTATAGAAAACAATAAATTATGAAAACAATAATATCCATATTAGTATTAATGGTTGTTGGTGTTTCCACCACTTTCGCCCAAAGCACTGCTAAATTTGAATTTAAATCTGAAGTTATAGACTATGGAGATATTCAAAAAGGTGCCGATGGAGTTAGAACCTTTCAATTCAAAAATGTAGGAACCGTACCTTTAATAATAGATAACGTTTATTCCAGTTGCGGATGTACTGTTCCAACTTGGACTAAAGCCGCAATTGCTCCCGGAAAATCTGGAGAAATTCAGGTGAAATATGACACTTCTCGTGTTGGCCCTATTAGAAGAACTATTACCATTTACTCTAATACAGATGAACCTACCAGAGCAGTAAAAATTAAAGGACGGGTCTTGGATCCAGATGAAAATCCTTAAAAACCTAAAACTCCCGATCTTCGGGAGTTTTTTTTTATAATACTTTTTTCAATTTAAAGGCAATGTTTAAAACAACACCCTTTCTATTTATTTTTAATCGAATGTTTTTCCCTTCTTCTGAACTAAAGAGCTGATTGATATCTGATAATTCATACTTAAAGGCCAGCTTAGAATTGATCATTTCAATAACATCGTTAACCTTCAAACCTGCAATTTCTGCTGGAGAATTTGGCCGCACTTCTACTACTTTATATTGAGGTTCTAATCTAAACTTTACTTTAGAATAGCTTTTATATACAACAACCCCATTGTATCCATCTTCTTTATCCTGAAAAACCGGACTGTTATTATTTTCAAAATCCTTAACTACAGTATAGCCATCATGAGCCAAAATAATTCCACTCATGTCATATTCAAATGGGTCATTAAAAAGATTGTTTGACTTCAGCCTTAATCGCTTATTCTTATAATCGAAGGTAGATGTAAATCGTTTTAAGATCTGGGACCCTAAAGTTCCATTTCTTGATTCAAAAGTAGTAACTCCCTCAAAATAAAGGGTATCGGGAAAACTTGCTGTAACTGCTTCAAAATTAAATCTCCCCAATTGCATGGTCTTTGCTCTTGAGCGTTTCCCGTAAACACTTCCCCCCATTCCAAAACCAAGAAAGTCTTCAAAATAATTATCTGGAACATGAATTTCTTGACTTGGATCTTCAAAAACCCATAGTGCATCTCCCGAACCACTATCTATCAACAAGGTCATAAGTTTAGGGCTTTCGCCATCTACACTAATTTGCGCTTGTAAATAGGGCTTATTACTGGAAAATATGAGATCTACATCTTCACAGCGTTTACATTTTTTATAGGTGTACGAATCTGTATTGTAGGCTATCAACTCCTCTTTAGAATAATTAAATTCAACTACAAAATCTTTAAAGAAATCGTATCCTATAATACCATGCACGGGAAATCCAAGTCTGTTAGAAAGACTTATCTGATGATCGTAAACGATGTATATTGTAAAATTGGCGTGGGATGCTTTTCCAATCCTAATGCTGTTGCCAGTAGATCTAATGGCTGTCATGGCTTCGTTTTCGCCCCAACCTTTTAATTTAATTTCTTTAGCATTTTTAACGTTAAGAGAATCTTTCTCTTCCAGACTGAAGATGATGGAAGAATCCACACCAGTATCTAGTAAAAAGTTAAGTTCAACCCCATTCACCTCCACAGGAATAATAACAAGATCGTTAACCTTTGTGAAATCCATTTCAAAATTTTCCCTATTTCCATCTATTTTAAAGACTCCTTGCGCAAAGGAATAATTAAAAAAATAGAGAAACACTAGTAATATGGATAGTGCGTGAGACATATTTTCATTTAAATTACGAAAAATATGGGTACAAATGCTAATCCTAAAAAAATTGAATTCTGCTTTAAATTTTGCAC
Source organism: uncultured Antarcticibacterium sp. (assembly GCA_964636585.1). GTDB lineage: Bacteria > Bacteroidota > Bacteroidia > Flavobacteriales > Flavobacteriaceae > Gillisia. Next base: position 1,140 of record CAZWSP010000133.1, on the reverse strand, counting down.
TTTTGCAGAGAAATATAAAAAAATATTATGCCTAAAGTTTCAGTTAAAGGTAATTCCATGCCGGAATCACCAATAAGAAAATTAGTACCCTACGCAGAAGCTGCCATTAAAAAAGGTCGAAAAATATATCAGCTAAACATTGGTCAGCCAGATATAAAGACGCCAAAAGTTGCTTTAGATGCGGTTAGAAATCATACTATTGAAGTTTTATCATACAGCCATTCTGCCGGATTTGAAGGGTATAGAAACAAATTGGCAGGATATTACCAAAAAAATAATATTCCAGTTACGGGAGAAGAGATCATCATAACAACTGGTGGTTCTGAAGCTTTGTTATTTGCGATGGGAAGCATTGCAGATGCAGATGACGAAATAATTATTCCAGAGCCATTCTATGCTAATTATAATGGTTTTGCTACTGCTTCCGGAGTGAAAATTGTTCCTGTTGAATCTAAAATAGAAACAAATTTTGCCCTTCCTCCTATAGCAGACTTTGAGAAGCTTATCACCAATAAAACTAAGGCTATCTTAATATGTAACCCTGGAAATCCGACAGGATATTTATATACTAAAGAGGAAATAAATCAATTAGCAGAAATTGCTTTAAGACATGACATCTTTTTAGTTGCAGACGAAGTTTACAGAGAATTTGCTTACGATGGTGCCAAACATTATTCTGTAATGAGCATTCCAGGGTTGGAAAATAACGCCATTATGATTGATTCTGTTTCCAAGCGTTACAGTATGTGTGGTGCAAGAATTGGATGTTTGGTCTCTAAAAACAAAGAGATCATTCAAACAGCTATGAAATTTGCTCAGGCAAGACTCAGCCCACCAACCTTCGAACAAATTGCAAGTGAAGCTGCTCTAGAAACACCTCAAAGTTATTTTGATGAAGTTATAGAAGAGTATACAAACAGACGTAATATCCTTATTTCTGGACTTGAAGAAATTGAAGGCGTTAAAGTGGCAACTCCAAAAGGAGCATTCTACTGTATTGCTGAATTACCTGTAAAAAGTGCCGATGATTTTGCAAAGTGGTTATTAGAAGAATATCATTTAGATAACGAAACCATCATGGTTGCTCCGGCAGCAGGATTTTATTCGACACCAAACACTGGATTAAATCAGGTAAGAATT
>CAZWSP010000132.1:0-9225 GCA_964636585.1 uncultured Antarcticibacterium sp. | reverse complement strand
TAAGGGTTACCGGGGCAGCTATTTTATTTTGGATCATCAGTTTTTGGGGACCAAAAGAGAAAATTGCGGCTAGTGATTGGAAAAGAATTTTAGGTTGTGCCTTGTTTGGGATGGTGATAAATATGCTGATGTTCTTTAAAGGGCTTAGTTTATCTACACCCATCAATAGTTCGGTTATTGTTACGGTCTCACCTATCCTAGTTCTTTTATTGGCAGCAGTACTTATTAGAGAAAAGATAACTCTAATAAAAACTATCGGAATTATTATCGGGTTGGCCGGGGCGCTTGCTTTGGTATTATTTAGCAATTCCGAAACTACCAACGCTCCAAACATCCCGGTTGGAAACATGCTTTTTATAGTAAACGCCTTTTCTTATGGAGTTTATTTGATCTTAGTAAAACCTTTAACTGCCAAATACCATCCATTTACAATTATGAAATGGCTGTTCTTATTTGCAGTAATCATTAACTTTCCAATCACGATTTCTGAATTCTCCCAAGTGGAATGGATGGAACTTCCTTTAGATGCCATTTGGCAAATGGGATTTGTAATCGTGGGAACAACCTTTTTGACCTATCTATTAAATATTTTTGCGCTTAAAGAGCTTAGTGCAGCTACCATAAGCGCATTTATCTATCTTCAACCTTTAATAGCCATTACTTTTGCAGTGGCAACCGGAGCAGACTCACTAGATGCTGTAAAAATTACTGCTGCTCTCTTGGTGTTTACAGGAGTTTATTTAGTGACTAAAAAGCCAAAAAACACCGTTACTGTTCCAGATTCTTAGGCGATTTCCCAAATTTTCTGGTGTCTTCTTTAGTTAAGATTTTGAAATCGTTAGTATGTGGCAACTGATTTAGATCTTCTCTCAGTTCGGGTGGCAATCCAACTAATTTACGTTCTTCAAGGTCTATCCAACCACCCATAGCTTCGCAAGTGGCAAAATTTTTCCCCTTATGGTCGTAAAAGTTGTGTACAAATTCGAAATACATTCCGTCTTCAGATAAACCCTTCAGCTCTAAACTTACGGTTACAGGTTTCCCCATAAATGCCTCGCGGAAGTAATAAATATGCTCATGAAATACTACGGGTCCAAGATTTTTCTTAGCCAATTCTCTCGGGTCAAATCCATTGTCCATGAAGTATCCCATACGGGTATGACTCATAAAATTAATGTATGCCGAGTTAGCTAAATGCCTGTTTGCATCTATATCACTCCATCTTATATCGAATTCCTTTGTGTACATATTCACTGATTTTCGATAAAAATACTAAATTATATTATGCGTGCATAGTTCATTTTGCCAAGTCTATCCCAAATTAATTCACGAGATTTGCGAGATATGCCACTACTAAAGAGTACATACGATCCTCCCGCTATTTTCAGAAATTATCATATTTCTACAATTTATGCATCTAAATTTAGACAGATCCCAAAAACTCCTCAAACCCGTGAGCGGTTGGAGCTTGAGGATGGAGATTTTATAGATCTGGATTGGAGCTACAGCAAATCTTGTAGCTCTAATAGAGTACTTATTATTTTACACGGTTTAGATGGAAATGCACAAAGACCTTATATGTTAGGGATTGCAAGATATTTCAACTTAAATGCCTGGGATGTTGTAGCTATAAATTTTAGAGGTTGCAGCGGAGAGATCAATAAATTATATAGATCTTATAATGCCGGTGCTAGTGAAGATCTATCGCAAGTAGTTTCTCATGTGCTTGCAAAAAACAAGTATGAGTCTTTAGCCGTTAATGGGTTTAGCCTTGGGGGAAACTTGGTTTTAAAATATTTAGGGGAAGGAAATGCTTTACCCAAAGAACTTAAAGCAGGTGTTGCCATTTCGAGCCCGTGTGATTTGTACGCCTCCTTAAAAAAATTAGATGAAAAGAGGAATTGGTTGTATTCTAAACGTTTTGTGCTAATGCTAAAGCATCAACTAAGATTGCGCGAACAGCATTTTCCCGAGCAACTTACAAAGGCAGAGATAGCGGCTTGTTCCAATTTATATTCGATAGACGAATTGTATACTAGCAAAGCGCATGGCTTTAAGAACGCCTTGGATTATTATGAGAAAAGCAGTGCGCTTCAGTACATCCCGAATATAAAAATCCCCACATTGCTTATAAATGCTGAAAATGACGGATTTCTTTCAGAAAATTCCTCTCCTACAGAAATGGCACTTGCAAACAAGTCTTTTTTCATGGAAACTCCAAAATATGGTGGGCACGTAGGATTTCTTCAGAAGAAAAAAGAAACCTATACCGAGGAACGCGCTTTAGAGTTCATCTCTTCTTACCTATAATCCAGAGATTCCCCAACTTTCTTTGTCCTGCCTAAGATTTGCTTATCTTTGCCAAATCTTTTAAAAATCTAGCATGATTCAATCAATGACCGGTTTTGGAAAAAGTACGTTACAACTACCTTCCAAAAAAATTACCATAGAAATTAAATCTCTTAACAGTAAAAGTTTAGACCTTAATGCCAGAATCCCTGGACAATACAGAGAAAAAGAACTTTTACTAAGAAATATTATTTCTAAATCTCTTACCAGAGGAAAAGTAGATTTTTCACTTTATGTAGAGATCACAGGAGAGGAAACTAGCGCTTCTGTAAACCCGGTTGTGGTTAAAAAATACATGCAACAGTTAAGAGAGATCGCGAATGCAGATGATGATGAATTGCTGAAAATGGCTATTAAAATGCCAGATGCAATGAAGACAGAACGTGAAGAAATAGACGAATCTGAATTTCAAGAAATAGAAACTACCTTAACTGAGGCATTAAAAGAGATCAATTCTTTTAGAACAGATGAAGGGAAAGCTTTAGAGAATGATCTAGTTTTTAGAGTTTCTAACATCGATTCATTACTACAGGAGATCATTGCGATGGACCCAGATAGAATTGAAGGTGTAAAAGAGCGTTTACGCAAAGGAGTTGCAGATCTAAAAGAGAAAGTTGACGAGAACCGATTTGAACAAGAATTGGTTTATTATATTGAAAAGTTTGATATCACCGAAGAAAAGGTGCGTTTAGAAAACCACTTATCATACTTTAATGAGACCTTGAATTCTTCCGACTCTAATGGTAGAAAATTAGGCTTTATTTCTCAAGAAATGGGAAGAGAGATCAATACCATTGGGAGCAAATCCAACTATGCACCTATGCAGCAATTGGTAGTTCAGATGAAGGATGAACTGGAGAAAATAAAAGAACAACTTTTAAACGTGCTGTAATGAAAACTGGTAAATTAATTGTTTTTTCTGCGCCATCTGGATCTGGAAAAACAACCATTGTCCAACATTTACTTTCTAAACCAGAATTGAACTTAGAGTTTTCAATTTCAGCAACCTCTCGCGAGCCACGAGGTGATGAAGTGGAAGGAAAAGATTATTACTTTTTGAATTTGCATGAATTCAAACAAAAGATAAAAAACGAAGAATTTCTTGAATGGGAAGAGGTTTATAGAGATAATTTCTACGGAACTTTAAAAGCCGAAATCGAACGCATTTGGGCTTCAGGCAAAAATGTGATCTTTGATATAGATGTGGTTGGAGGCTTAGATATTAAGCATATCTATCCGAAGCAAACGCTGGCTGTTTTTGTTAAACCGCCAAGTATCGAGGAATTAAAGATTCGTTTGAAAAAGCGCAAGACAGAAAGCGAAGACAAGATAAATATGCGTGTTGCTAAAGCTTCTATTGAACTTGCTACCGCTCCTCAATTCGATTTTATTATAGAAAACATCAATTTGCAAGATGCATTGGATGAAGCATACGATCTAGTTTCTAATTTTGTTGAAGCAGATACCAAAGAAGGATGAAAAAAAAGATAGGTCTATATTTTGGCACATTTAATCCTATCCATTCCGGACACCTTATAATTGCTAATTATATGGTGGAATTCTCTGAACTTAATGAAGTTTGGATGGTTGTTACTCCTCATAATCCGTTTAAAAAGAAAAGCAGTCTTTTAGATAATCATCATCGTTTCGAGATGGTTTATCAAGCTTGTGAAGATTACGAAAAATTGAAGCCAAGCGATATCGAATTCAATCTACCTCAGCCTAATTATACAGTTAATACACTAGTACAATTAGAAGAGAAATATCCAGATCTGGAATTTTCTTTGATCATGGGAGAGGATAATTTAAAGAGCTTCCACAAATGGAAGAACTACGAAGTAATTCTGGAAAGATATTCGATTTATGTTTATCCTAGGATCTCAGAAGGCATAGTGGAGAATGAATTTAGTTCTCACGAAAAAATAAATCGCGTTGCTGCACCAGTAATAGAGCTGTCTTCAACATTTATTAGAAAAGCGATCAAGGAAGGAAAAAACATTAGACCTATGTTACCTGAGAAGGTTTGGGACTATTTGGATAAGATGAATTTCTACAAATAAAAAAACTGTTTAAAAAATTTTTAGATCGTTCGGTTGAGTTAATTGATCCTACTTTTTTCATTGTGGAACTATAACCTAGCACTTCGACTGCGCTCAATGTAACACCCTGAAATTTTTTAAACAGCTTTATTATATATTCTTATTTTTCTAGAACCGGTATTCTTAAAACCTGTCCTGGATAAATTTTATCTGGATCTGTAAGCATTGGCTTATTAGCTTCAAATATCTCGGGATATTTATTTGCATTACCATAATGCTCTTTTGCAATCTTGCTTAAAGTATCGCCACTTTTTACGGTATGAAATACTGCTTCAGGCTCCTTATTCTCCACAGTCATATTATCATCTACCTGTGCAATCCCATCCACATTTCCAACTACTAAAACAATTTTTTCTCTAGTAGATTGGTCTATAGCCTTCCCACTTATGGTAGCCATATCTCCACTTATATGAACCTTTAAATTATCAATCTTAAGATTAAGATCTCTAATTGTTTCTTCCAGCTTATTAGCAGCTTTTACATTTTCCAGTTCTTCTTCTTTGCTTTTTTCAGCGGCAGAAACAGCAGAACTTTCTTTTGTATTTTTCTTAGAACCAAATATTTTAGCCCCAGCATTTTTAATAAATGTAAATAATCCCATTTGTATTTTTTAAGGTTAGATTTCTACTTCCAAAGTACAAATTAGGCTTAATACAAGATACAAATTAAATATTAAAGTTTTGTTAGTATTTAAAAAACAGCATTGCGATTTACACAATGCTGTTTCCTAAAAATAACCAACCAAAAAACTAAATCTGAAGTGGATGTATCGTACTACATTCCAACTTCATAATTATAACGCATAATAATATTGAAGATTGTAATTTTTAATTAATATTTTCCCTTGAATTTGCATTATGTTAAATTTATGTATTTTTGAAGCCTATAAAATCTCTTATGAATAACACTCCGAAATTTGGTGTACTTGGCGGCGGAAGTTGGGCCACGGCGATCGTTAAAATGCTCAGTGAAAATCTGGACGAGATTAACTGGTATATGCGAAGTGAAACTGCTATAGAGCACATACGCACTCAAGATCATAACCCAAATTATCTTAGCTCTGTAGAATTTGATGTGAATCAGCTTAAATTAAGCAGTGATATAAATGAAGTTGTAAGAAATTCAGATTACCTCATCTTTGCGATACCTTCGGCTTTCTTAAAAAGAGAGTTAGACCATTTAACCGAATCTTTAGAAGGAAAAGTGATCTTTTCAGCAATAAAAGGGATTGTACCAGAAACCAGCTTAATTGTTGGAGAACATTTTAATCAGGAATACGAAGTTTCAGATGATAATATTGGAGTAATTACAGGACCTTGTCATGCTGAAGAAGTTGCCTTAGAACGTCTTTCTTATCTTACCATTGCTTGCTTGGACGAGGAAAAAGCCAAGATAGTTGCTAATAATTTACAAAGCGATTACATTACTTGTAAAACCAGTGATGATGTTACGGGAACAGAATATGCGGCCATGCTTAAAAATATTTATGCCATTGCAGCGGGAATAGCCCATGGCTTAGGTTATGGAGATAATTTCCAGAGTGTATTAATGAGCAATGCAATTAGAGAAATGAAGAAATTCATTAAGAAAGTGCATAAAATGAAGCGAAACATAAACGATTCTGCATATTTGGGAGATCTTCTCGTTACAGGATATTCGGTTTTTAGTAGAAACAGAATGTTTGGGAATATGATTGGAAAAGGCTATACCGTAAAAAGTGCACAAATGGAAATGAGCATGGTTGCGGAAGGTTATTATGCCACAGAAAGTGCTTATAAGATCAACAAAGAAAAAGGTGCTAAAACGCCTATTATAAATGCTGTTTATAGCATTTTATATGAAGGAAAGAATCCAAAAACTGTCTTTACCAAATTAGCCGAAAAATTAGACTAGCATTTAAGCTTAGTTTCTAAACAAAATCAACTTATTTAAATTTATGAATAATTCTATCCTAAAGGGCAGCATATTAGTTGCCTTGGGAGCGTCCAGTTATGGAATGCTTACAACCTTCGTAAAAATGGCATATGCCGAAGGTTATACATCTTATGAGATCACTTTTTCTCAAATGTTACTTGGCCTAATTGGTCTTATAATTATCAATCTACTGTTTGTTAGAGAAAAACAAGTTTATACTGAAGAAACCAAAACAAAAAGCATCCTAAAACTAATGGCTGCGGGAACTTCTTTGGGATTAACAAGTATCTTTTATTATATCTCCGTAAAATATATTCCAGTATCCATTGGGATCGTTCTTTTAATGCAAAGTGTATGGATGGGAGTTTTGTTTGAAGCAGTTATGGCAAAAAAGAAACCGGGAATCAATAAGATCTTGGCAGTAATAGTAATTCTTATTGGAACTGTACTAGCTACCAATATGCTTATGAGCGACATAGAACTAGACTGGAGAGGTGTTGGCTGGGGCTTATTAGCAGCTGTTTCTTACACTGTAACTATTTATACATCAAATACGCTGGCGCTTCATTTACATTCGTTTAGAAGAAGTTTATGGATGATGTTGGGCGGGACTTTAATAATAGCAATTATCTCTGCTCCTTATCTAATAGAACAATTCAACTTAGAGATCTTTATGAAATGGGGACTGCTTTTAGCATTATTTGGAACTATCCTTCCTCCTATTTTATTTACTTCAGGAATGCCTAAAATAAATGTAGGTCTTGGTGCAATTATATCTTCTGTAGAATTACCGGTAGCGGTATTACTGGCATATTTGCTTTTAGATGAAGTGGTAAATATCTATCAATGGATAGGGATCATCATTATATTAGCTTCGGTATTCCTAATGAATATGAAAAGGCTTAATAAAGCTGAAAAAGAAAAAGAATAAACTTAAGAGGCTAAGATACCGGGAAGGTTCATTACTGGTATTTCACCAAGTGCGCTTTCCTTGATACTTCCGTTGCTAAAAGTAAAAGTGCGTTCGTACATTTTATTATCAGCAAAAAAGGTAACCGCAAACTTGTTTTCAAGCTGCAGTAATTTTTCTTGTAAGAACTCGATCTTAGCGAAATACTTGGCAGGTAGCACTTTTATAGAGTGTCTCATAGCTGGAGTGATCTTTTTGTCATTAGAGCCACTGCTTACAATAAGGATCATTTCTAAAGGCTCTTGCCTGTCATTAATAATGTAGGCATTCCAGTCCATAGTTTTGTATTCTGGATGTTGTTCATACACCGCAGCCACATACACTCCTTTTACTTCAGGTATTTCAATATCCTTTCTCAAATCTATTCGAAAGTGTGTTTTATTTTGCGCCAAGCGATCCAAAGTAAGATAGCAGCCGCTAGAAATAAGATAGCTCCAATAGCGATCTTAACCACCGCAATAATAAAAGTTACATAAATAATTACCGCAAAAATTACTATTGCAAGTAATAAAAAGCCCATTTTTTTCATCTACAGTGCAGATTTAAATTGTTCAAGAAAGCGTACATCATTTTCGTAAAACATTCTGATGTCTCCAATTTGATATAATAACATGGCAATTCGTTCTATTCCCATTCCAAAGGCAAAACCGGTATATTCTGTAGGGTCAATTCCGCAGTTTTTAAGAACATTAGGATCTACCATACCACAGCCCATAATTTCCAGCCAACCTGTTCCTTTGGTAATTCTGTAATCTGTTTCAGTTTCTAATCCCCAATAAATATCTACCTCTGCACTTGGCTCGGTAAATGGGAAATATGAAGGTCTTAACCTGATCTTCGATTTTCCGAAAAGTTGCTTAGTAAAATAAAGCAAAGTTTGCTTAAGATCTGCAAACGAAACATCTTTATCTATATATAATCCTTCTACTTGGTGAAAGATACAATGTGATCTTGCTGAAATTGCTTCATTTCTGAAAACTCTTCCTGGAGATATCGTTCTAATTGGTGGCTTATTTTCCTCCATATATCGAACTTGTACTGAAGAAGTATGCGTTCTTAATAAGATATCTGGATCTGTTTGAATAAAGAAGGTATCCTGCATATCTCTAGCAGGATGGTATTCCGGAAGGTTTAACGCGGTAAAATTATGCCAGTCGTCTTCTATTTCCGGACCTTCAGAAACATTAAAACCAATGTTTGAAAAAATCTCGATGATCTGATTTTTTACTATTGAAATTGGGTGTCTAGATCCTATCTGGATAGCTTCAGCCGGACGTGTTAGATCGCCATAATTCCCTTTTTCTTCCTGCTTTCCTTCTAAGGCTTCTTTTAATTCAGCAACCTTATCTGTAGCAGCGTTCTTTAGTGTATTAATTGCTTGACCAAAATCTTTTTTCTCCTCATTCGGAACATTTTTGAATTCAGCAAAGAACTGATTCAAATATCCCTTTTTTCCTAAGTATTCAATTCTAAAGGCTTCCACTGCTGGAGCATCTTCAGAATTAAAATCCTGAACTTTTGAAATATGTTCCTTTATCTTATCAATCATCAATACATTTCTTTAAAGAAGGGCAAATTTACTAAAATTGACCATTTTGCCTACTATCCAATTTACCTTATTCTAAATATCCTTTTTCCAAAAAGTAGTTTACAATGGCTTCTTTCATTAAAACCGATTGTTCGCCTGCTTTTAAACTTGGTAATACTTCTAAAACTTTATAATGCGGCCAACTGTCTTTATCAAAATATTCGAACTCATAATATCCGTAAGGCTCCAATAATCTGCATATCGCAATATGCATAAGATCTAATTTCTGATCTTTTTTGAATTTTCTATGCGGCTGCCCTAATTCTTGAACTCCCACTAAATATATAATTGCATCTAGATCTAAT
>CAZWSP010000131.1:0-9227 GCA_964636585.1 uncultured Antarcticibacterium sp. | reverse complement strand
GAACTTTTAGATTAGGTATTATTCCAACCGTTATGCCCACGCTCCTTCCTATGTTTCTGAATAATTTTATTAAGAAATACCCGAAAGTTAAACTTAAAATAGAAGAACTTAATACCGAAGCTATTATAGAGCGATTAAATGATGGACATTTAGATGCTGCCATTGCTGCAACTCCATTAGAATTAGATGGAATTAAAGAACAAGTGCTTTACTACGAACCTTTTGTAGCCTATATTCCAGAAGGTCACCGCTTATCTAAGAATAATAAGTTGAATGTCGAAGAATTGGATATAGATGATATGTTGTTATTAGAAGATGGACATTGTTTTAAAGATGGAATTTTAAATCTCTGCAAAGCATCACGCAATTACGATGGAGATCATTTTCAACTAGAAAGCGGAAGTTTTGAAACTTTAATAAAACTGGCAAACGAAGGTTTAGGAATGACCTTATTACCCTATCTACACACCTTAGATCTTAAAGAATCTGAAAAATCGAAATTAAAAATGTTCGAAGAACCGGTTCCGGCTAGAGAAGTTAGTTTGATCTACAATAAGAGTGAACTTAAAATGCAGATCATTGAAGCCTTACGAAGCAGCATTGCAGGCGTAATTAAAGGTGCCATTGCTTTTCAAAATGTAAAGATCATAAGCCCTCTTAATAAAAGGAAGGCCCTAAATAACTAATAAAAAAGGACCAATTTACATTGGTCCTTTTTATTATTTTAGTTTAAATATATTAGACATTGATTTAATTCGGGATTCTGATTGGTTAAAGAAACTATCCAAATCTTTAGTTCCTCAATTTCATGAGGCAATAATCTCTGGAGGGCCTTTTTAACTTCTTTGCAGAAGAGTACAGCATCAAAACTTACTTTGTCAAGTATTGTTTTGGTGTATTCAAACATCGCTCTCGCCATAATTGGATACTATTTTAGGTTGTTGTTCAGTGTATAATTGTTAAAAGTAGAATTGAAGAATAGGCAGCAGATTTTATTATTTATTTAAATATACGATAATTTCGAAAACGTTTTCGTAAATAAGAAATAATTAACAAACTAAAATCGATTATCTCCGCTTAGAATGTCGCCAATCCCACCAAGTAAGCTGCCTTCGCCCTTATCTTTTCCTCCACCCTGAGGTGCCGCTTGTAAAACTCGGTTTGCTAATCTACTAAAAGGTAAAGACTGAATATAAACAGTTCCTGGACCGGTCAAGGTTGCGAAAAACAATCCTTCTCCTCCAAAAATGGTGTTTTTAATTCCACCCACAAACTCTATATCGTAATGAACATCTTGCGTAAATCCAATAATACAACCTGTATCTACACAAAGCTTTTCGCCCATCTTTAATTCTTTTTTAGCCATGGTTCCTCCGGCATGTACAAATGCCAACCCATCTCCTTCTATCTTTTGCATAATAAATCCTTCCCCTCCAAAAAATCCTCTTCCAAGCTTTCTGCTGAATTCAATTCCGATGGATACTCCTTTAGCTGCACATAAAAAAGCATCTTTCTGGCAAATAAATTTTCCGCCGAATATGCTTAGATCGATAGGGATTATTTTCCCGGGATATGGGGATGCAAAACTAACCTTCTTTTTTCCTGAAACTTCGTTAGAAAAAATGGTCATGAACAGGCTTTCTCCAGTTAAAAGTCGTTTCCCTGCTCCTAGCACTTTCCCTAGGAAACCTTCATTTTCTTGAGACCCATCACCAAAGATGGTATTCATTTTTATACCGCTGTCCATCATCATAAAGTTTCCGGCTTCAGCAATCACAGCTTCTCTTGGGTCTAGCTCCAGTTCTACATACTGCATTTCTCCTCCAAAAATTTGATAATCTACTTCGTGTGAATTCATAGTTGTGTCATTATATATGAATAGGTAAGATTATTCACTTAAATGTTACAAATCAATAAGAGAAATTACCCTTTTTTAGTTTTCAACCTCACGGTCCATTCAAAATCAAAAGTAGAAACCTCTAAACCTTCTTCATTTTTACCTATAGATTTCATCCAGAAGGTTTGCCCTTCCCCGGTCTTGATTGTTTTTTGAATTGCATCATGGATCAAATGGCCATCTTTACAAGTAAACTCTAGTTTCCCAGTCGCTTTTTTTGTGAAATGCGCTTTATTTTGCGCAACTAGCATAGAAATTTTCTGACCACTACCTTTTATCTGATCTATTACCATAGCTCCAGTACTTAACTCTGCAGCCATTGCCTGTACCGCAAAATACATGGAGTTAAACGGGTTTTGGTTGATCCATCTATGTTTTACTTTAACTATACAGTGCTCTTTGCTGATCTCCTTTACTCGCACCCCACACAACCAAGCACTAGGTAATTTGATCATTAAAAATTTATTGAGTTTACCGGGCGTAATATTCATGTGTTGTTGATTTTTTTATAAAAGTATCTAAAATTAAAACAACTACGAAATGTTAATCTTTTCTTAAATTTTGATTCAATACAGTACTTTGTTTTGCATAATACCATCCTAAAGATATATATTTGTATAAGAAAATCAATCAACTATGGAAACTTCATCATCAAATCCAGACAAAACCGTGGCCGCATTCATCCACCTGTCTACCTTTAGTAAGTATTTTATTCCTTTCGGAAATTTTATACTTCCCTTAATCTTTTGGACTGCCAAACAAAAAGATCCCTTTGTAGATCATCATGGAAAACAAGCCTTAAATTTTCAGATTAGTGTCTTTCTCTATTTTGTATTACTAGTTTCAATTGGAGTAGCAGGCGTTATTTTTTGGGGAGTTCATTTTAATCTAGACGATCCATTTATAATTTCTGAAGATTATATGAGTGCCGGTCATCCGAAAAATCTTATTTCCTTATTCGTATTTGCTGGAGTATTAGCCTTACTCCTATCAGGTTTATTCATATTAGATATAGTATGTGTAATTCTGGCAACAATAAAAGCGAGTGAAGGAGAATACTATAAGTATCCATTATCCATCAATTTCATCACTCTAACTTCGGTTGGAAATCATCAATCAAAAAATGAACAGTTTAACAACATTCAAAACCAAACGCTATGAAGATTGAAAACACCAAAGCTCAAATGCGTAAAGGAGTGCTAGAGTACTGCATTCTATCGGTGTTAAGAGACCACGATGCCTATGTTGCAGAGATCTTAGACACCCTAAAAGACGCAAAATTATTGGTGGTAGAAGGAACTATTTATCCTTTGCTTACCAGACTTAAAAATGCTGGATTGCTCAACTATCGTTGGGAAGAATCTACCAGCGGTCCGCCTAGAAAATATTATGGCTTAACAGATACTGGCCAATTATTTTTAAAAGAACTCACCCATACATGGGGAGAATTGCAAACCGCTGTAACCATAGTAACCACTCAAAAAAACAAGAATCATGAATAAGACAGTAAATATAAACCTTGCCGGCATTTTCTTTCATATTGATGAAGATGCATATGCCAAATTGCAGCATTATCTTGAGGCTATTAAACGCTCGCTTACCAACACGCAAGGCAGGGATGAGATAATTGCTGACATTGAAGCTCGTATTGCTGAACTTTTTAATGAAAAAATAAAAGATAAAAAGCAGGTAATAGGAAATCTTGAAGTGGAAGAAGTGATCACTATCATGGGGCAACCTGAAGATTATATGGTTGATGAAGAGATCTTTGAAGATGAACCTTCCTATTCTTCAAATACTTCAGGCGCAACTGGTTCTGGAACCGGAAAACAACTTTTTCGAGATACAGAACATTCTTATATAGGAGGAGTTTCCTCTGGATTATCTCATTATTTAGGAATTGAAGCTATTTGGGTACGTTTACTATGGGTTATTTTAACCATTGCATCCAGCGGCGCGTTCTTATTGATCTACATAGCTTTATGGATCTTTGTTCCCGAAGCTAAAACAACAGCAGATAAACTTTCTATGCGTGGAGAAGAAGTGAATATTTCCAACATCGAACGAAAGATTAAAGAAGGCTTCGATGATGTGGCAGGAAAAGTAAGAAATGCCGATTTTGATAAATACGGAAGAAGCGTTAGATCTGGGGCTAATTCTGCTGCTACAGGAATTAGCACTGCGATAATGACTTTATTGAAAGTATTAGTGAAGTTTATAGGACTAATTATCTTATTGATTTCAGGTTCAACTTTGATCGCCCTTTTCATCGCTTTATTCACCGTGGGATCTTTTGGATTAGTTGAAACTCCATGGATGGATTATGTAGAAATGGCGGCAATTGGAGCTCCACTTTGGATGATCTCCATGCTAACATTCTTCGCGGTGGGAATTCCATTTTTCTTCTTATTTGTTCTCGGACTAAAGATCTTTGTTAGAAGATTAAAATCGATTGGAACCATTTCGAAAATGGTATTGCTAGCCGTATGGTTACTTTCTGTGGTTGGACTTACTGTTCTAGGAATTAGACAAGCAACTTCCAGAGCATTTGATGGTGAAATGCTAACAACAGAAATGTTGCGCACTAAATCATCCGATACTTTATATGTTACCATGAAATCCAATCCGCTTTACAGTTCTCGCAATTACAGAAATAATGTAGAGATCCAGTATGACGAAAATGATAACAAGGTGATCTATTTAAATGAAGTGAATCTAAAATTTAGATCTACCACAGATTCTGTTGGAAGAGTTGAAATAATAAAATTTGCTGAAGGAAGCGATTACAGAGATGCTAGAAACCGTGCTAAGAGGATTAACTACGGACTTAATTTAGAGGGGAATAATCTATTCTTGAATAACTACTTAACTGCAGATCTAAAAGATAACTATCGCGATCAGAAAGTTAGAGTTATAATATATCTTCCTGTTGGAGCTGTTGTTAAAGTAGATGAAAGCGTGAAGAATTATACTTATAATAATTCTGAAGAAAACTTCTTAAGATACGGAATGGAAGGTCATTTTGTGACCGTAACTCAAGATGGAGCTGTATGTGAAACATGTCCTGTAGAAGAGATTAGATCTTCAGAAGATGACAACTGGGATAGCGATTCTTGGGAAGATGAAGACGACGATTTTGATAGCGATGATGAAGTTCACAGTGTAAGAGTGAATATAGATTCAAACGGCATCAGCGTTAAAAAGAATAACTCTAATCAAGTGAAAGTGAATGTAAACGGAATTGAAGTTAAAACAGATGACACATGGTAGCCTTAATAAAATTAATAATAGTAATGGTCCTTGCTGTTTTTTCAGGAGAACCATCAAAAGAATATATTTCAGATAATACTGACCATCAGGTTCAATATCAATATGAGAAAATGGATATGTTAACCAGATGTGATAAATCTTGTATTCCAAGTTAAATTACAATAAAGCCTCCAAAACTGGAGGCTTTATTAATTTTTACCGAGAACCTTAGATAAGGTATCCAAAATCTTCTGAATTTAATGACACAAAATTAAATACTGAAGCAAATTTTTTTGCAGATGGAAAATCAAAACTTCAACAAGGTTTGAAAAAATTAATACTAAAGTCATAAGTGAAGTTTCGGTTTATTCTAGCCATAATTTAGAACTTGAATTATTTTCATATAATGCAACCTTAATTAAAAAAAGTTAAAATATATAATGGAATATTCTAAAATGTAGTAAGTTTATCCCTTAATAATCTTAAAAAAATTCGGAAATGAAAAATATATTAAGAAACGGTTTATACTTCTCCATGCTAAGTTTAGCATTAGTTTCATGTAGAAATACTACAGATAATGAAGTTGATGATGTAGACGATGAAACTTCCATAAGAAATGAGATGAACTTAGATGAAGATGATAAAGTTGAAATTAGCGATGATGGCAACAAGATAAAGATCGAAACTACAGACGGAGATGAGATCAAGATCAAAACCGATGATGGCGAATACAAGAAAAAAGTAGATGCAGCTTCTGGAAACGATTCAAAAGTAAAAGTTGATGATGGCGATGTTAAAGTTAAAACAGATAATTAATTAGTCCTTATTTTAAAAAAAGAAAAAGCCTCTGCAAATGCAGAGGCTTTTTATTAATTATCAATTTATCGAAATTTACATATCAGCTTCAACCTTATTCTCTTTCAATTCTTCAACAGAACTTAAATACCGCTCTGCATCTAAAGAAGCCATACAACCACTTCCAGCAGCAGTAATCGCTTGTCTGTATTCTTTATCCTGTACATCTCCAGATGCAAAAACTCCAGGCAGATTTGTTTTGGTAGTTTTACCCTTTGTTATAAGATAACCCATATCATCCATATCTAACTGACCTTTAAATATATCGGTATTAGGCTTATGCCCAATAGCAATAAATAAACCTGTTATTGGAATTTCTTCCTTTTCTCCAGTTTCATTATTTACCATTCTTAAACCTTCAACAACTTGTTCTCCTAAAACCTCATCAATTTCGGTGTTATACCTAAGATCTATATTTTTAGTATTTGCAACTCTATGTTGCATTGCCTTAGAAGCTTTCATTTCATCTTTTCTAACAAGCATGGTAACCTTACTACAAATATTAGCTAAATACGTTGCTTCTTCAGCGGCAGTATCACCACCCCCAACAATTGCTACTTCTTGATTCTTATAGAAAAAACCATCGCAAACGGCGCATGCAGAAACTCCACCTCCACGTAATCGTTGCTCACTTGGCAATCCTAAATATTTTGCAGTTGCACCCGTAGAAATAATAACTGATTCTGCTTCTACCCATGTAGAATTATCTACACAGGCTTTATGTATTCCTCCTGGTTCTGCACTAAACTTCACTTCGGTAACCATTCCAATTCTTACTTGAGTTCCAAAACGCTCTGCTTGTTTTTGAAGATCTACCATCATTGCAGGTCCATCTATACCATCTGGATATCCTGGGAAATTATCCACTTCTGTAGTGGTGGTTAATTGCCCTCCTGGCTCCATACCGGTATACATAATTGGATGCATATCTGCACGGGCTGCATAAATTGCTGCTGTATATCCAGCCGGTCCCGAACCAATAATCAAACATTTTATTCTTTCAATAGTATCAGACATTTCAATATTTATTTTGTCCTGTAAAAGTAGGGAGTTTAGTTAAAAACTTACAGGAATTGTTATTAAGATTTACTATTTGTTTATAATTCAAATGAATATCAACCCTTAAAATACTCAAATTTCCTTGTTCGTAATAGTATATACTATATTAAGAATTAACTTTGCTGCAAATGATAGATTTCTCCCTATTTAGCACTTTCGATATTCTAGGCACCGTGGCATTTGCTATTTCCGGTGCATTGGCAGCAATGACTAGAAAACTGGATCTTTTCGGTATTTTTATAATTGCCTTTGTAACGGCAGTTGGTGGCGGTACAGTAAGAGATATTTTAATTGGAAACAACCCGGTGATGTGGATGGAAAACACCTTTTACATATACCTTATAAGCCTTGTTACCTTTTTGGCTATCATATTTCGTCGTAAAATAAATCACTTAAAAACTTCTCTTTTCCTATTCGATACTATTGGTCTTGGGGTATTTACCATTACCGGAGTGGAAGCTGGAATTCAGCACGGGTTAAGCCCAATAATTTCTATCGCTCTTGGAGCCATCACCGGAACCTTTGGTGGGGTTATTCGCGATATTCTTTGTAATGAGATCCCTGTGATCTTCAGAAAAGAGATCTACGCTACTGCCTGTTTAATTGGAGCATTAGCTTATGTGATCCTTTTCGATCTTGGGGTAGATAAAGATGTGATCTATATAATCACATCTTTAATAGTAATAAGTATTAGACTAGTTGTAGTGAAGTTTAAAATTGCCCTTCCCTCTTTTACTATGGAGGCTGAAGATCTTCATCCTCCAAATATCTAATGAGGTAGTTTTTTCTGAAGCAATCCGTATAAAAATGTTCCTAGTATAGCACCAATAAGCACCACTATAATCGAAACATATCCTGCTCCAATTAACGTGTAAATTGGTCCTGGACAAGATCCAGCTAAGGCCCAACCTAATCCAAAAATAGTTCCGCCAACCATATATCTTGTAAATCCTCTTTCCTTCGGAACAAAACGAATTGGTTCTCCGTAAAACGATTTTACATTGTTTCTTTTAATTAGCTGAACACCAATTATACCTATTACCAACGCAGATCCAATAATTCCATACATATGAAACGATTGAAAATTAAACATCTCGTAGATCCTAAACCATGATGCTGCTTCAGATTTGTACATAACAATTCCGAAGAAAATTCCTATAAATAAATAACTAAGTGTTCTTTTCATCTCTAAAATATTAAGGGGAATAAAACGTGTACCATAAATAATCCACCTGCAAAAAATCCTATTACAGCAATAAGTGATGGCAACTGAAGATTACTTAATCCTGAAATTGCGTGTCCGGAAGTACATCCTCCGGCATATCTTGCTCCAAAACCAATTAATAATCCACCTATTAATAAAAGCGAAAGACTTTTCACGCTTGTTAAAGCTTCTAAGCTAAAAAGCTCGTCTGGTAAATAAGCGCTTCCTGCACTATTAAAGCCTAATTCTTTAAGGGATGATATAGTTTCTGGGTTAATAGCTACAGCAACATCATTAGATAGTAAATGCGCTCCTATAAAACCACCAAGGGCAGCGCCTACAACTACGACTAAATTCCATCGTTGCGCTTTCCAATCGAAATTGAAAAAATCGGCAGTTTTGTCTGCTCCACACATCGTACAAAAAGTTCGAAGGTTAGAAGACATACCAAATTGTTTCCCAATAAAGATGAGGAGAAACATAATTAAAGCTATAAGTGGTCCGGCAACATACCAAGGCCATGGTTCAAAGATCAAATCCATTTTTTAATTTTATTTGAATGCAAAGAACACCATTTTT
This sequence comes from uncultured Antarcticibacterium sp., assembly GCA_964636585.1. Lineage (GTDB taxonomy): Bacteria > Bacteroidota > Bacteroidia > Flavobacteriales > Flavobacteriaceae > Gillisia. The sequence goes on along the minus strand of CAZWSP010000131.1, from coordinate 384 downwards.
AGAGGTGTTTACAGTAACATTTGTTACAGTCGGAAAGAAATTGAAAAACTTAAATAAAAAAAGCCGAATCAATTTTAGTGATCCGGCTTTTAAATGTTCCATTTTTATTACAACGGAATATTCCCGTGTTTACGATCTATTCTATGAACGCTCTTATTTTCTAGCATACTAAAGGCCTTCAATAATTTTTTTCTTGTATCTCTAGGCATAATCACCTCATCTATAAAACCGCGTTTGGCAGCTTCAAATGGATTCGCAAATTTTTCTGCGTATTCCGCTTCTTTTTCAGAAAGTTTCAATTCCGGATTCTCAGACTCCTGAATCTCTTTTCTGAAGATGATCTCACTGGCTCCCTTTGCTCCCATTACCGCAATTTCTGCAGTT
>CAZWSP010000130.1:0-9229 GCA_964636585.1 uncultured Antarcticibacterium sp. | reverse complement strand
TGTTCCAAAGATTCAGCAAATCCAGATGGTGATGGAACCCCTGTAGTAAATAAAAGCGCCAATTTAAAAGCACTTGGAGCTTCTGCCAATGAACTGCTTAGCGATGCGAAATTCACTTCTATCACTTTAGAAGTTGTTTACGTTACGGGCTACAAACCTTCGGACGTAGCTTTAAATAATATCGCCCAATTCATTTCTGATAGAACTTTTAAGCCAGATGGAATTTCCATTACCACCAGAGCGGTTGCAAGTTCTAATAAAGCACCGTTTTCTATAGAAGAGATCGCACAAATAGAAGCTGACGAACGCAGTGTTTATAATGCCGGAGATGAAATTGCCGTGTACATATACGTGGCAGATGGAAGTAATGAAAACGATGAGAATGATAAAGTGATCTTAGGTTCTGCGTTTAGAAATACCTCTATAGTTCTTTATGGTAAAACAATAGAAAAACTAGCAAGCAATTATAATAATGTAGATAAAAGCACAGTAGAAAGCGCGGTTTTAAACCATGAATTTGGGCATTTATTTGGTTTGGTAGATGTGGGTTCTCCTATGCAAGTAAATCATGAAGACCCCTCAAGCGAAGCGCATTGTAATGTGGACAGATGCCTTATGAATGCAAATATTAGGTTTGGTGAAAGTTTAATGGATATGATTGGAGGTAATACTGTGCCAAAAATAGACGATCTTTGTATTAATGATATTGTCGCCAATGGCGGAAGATAATTTTAAGGTTATCTGAAGATTGATCAAATCGTGTACCTTCCAAAACACCATTTTAAGCATTATTAATTTTCAGGTAGCCTTGCTTCAGAACTTCCAACTTCTTAAAAATGTAAATTTCTAAAACACTTTTTCTCCATTTACATAGGTTGCTTTCACTTTCATCTTTGGGATTTCGCTTGCTTCCACTTCCATAATATTTTCATCTAAAATGGTGAAATCGGCAAATTTTCCAACTTCAATACTTCCTTTTTCGTTTTCTTCAAAATTAGCATAGGCAGCCCAAATAGTCATTCCTTTTAAGGTTTCTTCTCTACTCAAGGCTTGCTCCATTTTATAGCCTGCTTCAGGATAATTCTGAAGATCTTTTCTTGCTACGGCAGCATAAAAAGTATAATAAGGATTTACATCTTCTACAGGAAAATCGGTTCCCAAAGCAACTATCCCCGCCTGATCTAACAACTTTTTAAACGCATAGGCACCTTCAATTCTATCTGCTCCCAACCTATCTTCTGCCCAATACATGTCACTCGTAGCATGCGTTGGCTGTACAGAAGGAATAATGTTTTTACTGAAATATTTAAAATCGGCTGAATCTACAACTTGAGAATGTTCTACTCTCCAACGTCTGTCTACTTTATCCTTTAATAAGGCATCATAAGTTTGCAGCACCAATCTATTTGCAGAATCTCCAATTGCATGGGTATTCATCTGATATTTTGAATTTGCAATTCGTTCTGCTGTTTTCTTAAAATCGGCAACAGAGGACAACAGGGCTCCGTAATGACTGGCTTTATCTGAATATGGTTCTTTTAATGCAGCTCCACGAGAGCCCAAAGCCCCATCTCCATAAAATTTAATAGATCGAACATTTAAGAGATGCGTTTTATAAGGTTCTTTCCCTAAGTAATAATCAAGGTTTTGTGGAGTGTTGCTGATCATTGCATATAAACGAATCTTTAATTCTCCAGCAGTATTTAAGCTGTCTATTAATTCTATGGTGCTTCTATCTATTCCTGCATCTACAATAGAAGTTAGCCCATAACTAAAACAGATCTGTTGAGCTTCCATTAACGCTGCTATTTGCTCTTTTTTAGAAGGCTCCTCCATCGTATCGTAGATATAAGACATTGGGTTGTCTATAAGAATTCCGGTTAATTCCCCATTTTCAACTTCAATTGCTCCACCATCTGCTTTCGAATTAACTGTAACGCCTGCTTTATCCAAGGCAGCTTGATTCGCTAGCAAGGCATGACCATCTACACGGGTAATTGCAACGGGTGTGTCTGGAAATAAACTGTCTAATTTATGTTTGTTAGGAAATTCTTTGTTTTCCCAATCGTTTTGATCCCAACCTCTCCCAGTAATAAAATCTGAATTCTTTTCCTGCTGAAATACTACAATTCTCTCCAAAACCTCATCAAAACTTTTAGTTCCCATAAGATCTACGGTCTGCTTCTGAAGCCCCATTCTATAAAAGTGAGCATGTCCATCTATTAATCCGGGAACTATGGTTTTACCTGCGGCATCTACTTTCTCCCTAAAATCGTACTTCTTTTCCAATTCTTCTAAAGTTCCAATCTCAAGAAATTTACCATCCCGAACTGCAAAAGCTTCGGCCTTAGAAAAAGTAGAATCTACCGTGTAAATATTTCCATTATATACTAAGAGATCGGCTTGTTGCTTTTTATCGGCGGCGCATGAAATTAATAAGATCGAGGCTACTAGTATGAAGGACAGTTTATTCAGCATAAAAATCAATTTTTATAAAAATATGTATTAGAAGTTAAATAACATGAAGTATCTATATACTTTCTTAAAAAGCAAATTCAAATTTAAAGTTTACAAATAGAAAAAGGGTCGAAAAATTTGATTTTCGACCCCTTACTAGTATAATTATATTATATGAGACTACGCAAGTCCAACTCCTCCTAAAATAGCTTCTCTTATACTTGGATTAGCAGCTGCAGCCAAAGCAATAGAAATTACAAGACCAATCGCAGCATATGCGAAATCTTTAAAGATCATTTTTCCAGCCTTCTTGCGATGTTTTTTGCCTTTTTTATTTCTTGCAAGGCTAATTGCGATCTCTCTACCTCCAATTATCCCTAAGAACAACCAAGTCGTACTCATTGGCACCGTGCTAATAAACAGCTTGTAAATTAATAAGATCACATAAGTAAGATCCACTAAAGTTGCTGCGCGAATGTCTGAGATCCTAGATTTTTCGCTGACTACTTTCTGAATTTTATCTCCACGTAAATAAAATAACAATCCTAAACCTGCAAAAATTGTTGAAGCAAAGATCACAAATTGAGTAAGGGTTTGCTGCCTTGGGAGATACACCGCGATATTTGCTCCATCTTGCATTACCCAAACCGCCCATAGAGAACCACTCACGATCCACTGTACAATATTCCAGCTATTGTGAAATTTCCTGCTTTTAAAGAAGGTCTTGATAAGATTATAAGAAAAATACCAAACCGCAAAAGACAAGATAAATGCCATTGCGTAGCCAGATAAACTCTTAAATACAACCGATGTGATCCCAGAAGTATCTGCACTAAATACAGAAAGTATTAAAAAGGTGGTGGACACGGGCATTCTTAATCTGGTTAAGATCAACAACACCAAAGGAGCTATAATTTGAAAGAAACTAAAATTTTCCGGATGAGGATATTTAGTAGTTCCATCTGGTTTTAAAAGCCTTTGAAAAGTAACATCTCCATCAAAATAGATCCAGCTAAAAATTACCGTAGCAAGAAAAATTCCTCCTATATAAAGCCATAAAACCCACCATCTTCTGGTCTTATTACTTTCAATAAAAGTACCTAGAGACTGAATACTATCGTTTGCTACCGTTGCATAGGCGGCAAAGAAAAATCCAAGCCACATTGCTGCCTGCGAGTTCCCAGTAAATATTCCTGCTAATACAATTCCAATCATCACGATGGCTAGGAATGCTTTTTCCTGAACCATGAAATCTAAAATATTCAAGTAAGGCCGGGACCTATCACTTCTTTTAAACTTGTTCATCTACTTAGGGTATTTGTGTTGAATAGTATGAATTTGATTATTGTTGAACTAAATTTTGAAGCCGCAAAAATATACTTTTTAATTTAATAGAAAATTAATTATCGACTAATGGAAAAGTTGAAGAATATCCAACTTTAATTTTAAAAAACAAAAAAAGGGCTACTCGTTTTGAGTAGCCCTTTATATACTTGAGTTTTCAATCTATTATTTATAATCGAACTTGTAAGTTGCTCCCGCCATGATCTGAATTCCTTGAACTGGAAAATTAGACCAACGCTCGTAAGAATTCCCAATTAAATTATTTCCTTTCGCAAAGATGGAAAGTTGATCTGTAAATCTGTACCCAACATTTGCATTAAGATCTGTAAATGAATCTAAGCTTACCGTTTTACTACCCACTACATCTCCAGCATATAATACCTCTTCTCTGTCTTTTCGCTCACCCATAAAATATAAGTTAGCGCCAGCAAACCATTTTTCTGTGATCTGATAATCCATCAGGATCGAAGCTTTCACGTCTGGTAGATTCCATGCTTCTTCTTGTGAATCTGTAGAATAATCGAATACCGTTGCATTTAAACCTAATTTAAAATCACGATTCACATCTACATTGATCTCTCCAGAAAAAGATAACGTATTTACATCGTCATACACCACTCCAAAAGAGTTTCCGTAAGCGTAATCCTCAGAACTTGTTGTATTACTTAAATTGGTAAGGAAAAGCGCTTTATTGATCTCTGTACTATATCCTCCTTTTAAACTATAACCAATACTGTTAGTTAATTTCCCTTTTGCTCCAACATAAGCATCGTAAGGCTTATCTGTTGGAACGATATTTAAAGTTGGAGAAACATATGGATTCTCTTGTGAGAAATTATAATAGGTATTCTGAGCTAAAGAACCTTCTAATCCAGCGAAGGCGATAAAATAATCTCCCGCTAATCTATAACTAGCAGTTACTTGCGGATAGATATAAAAACTGTTGTCGCTATTTTCTGTATCCAATGCATACACAAAAGATGCTCCTAAATTTAAAGTAAGATTATCTCTTAAAACCAATAAACTTGGAGTAGCTCCAAAGATCATATTGGTATAATTTAATCCTCCTGTATTAGCATAATTTTTTTCAAAACTTCCGCTTAGAACATCTGCAAAAACTTTAGTACTAATTAATTCATTTGCTATGGAAACTTCAAAATCTGTATCTGCTTTAAAGTTGTGTTCAGTTGAATTATGAGAGTCTCCGAAGTAGCGATAGTTTGCTGAAGCTTTATTCAGAAAAGAATCATACATATCTACCTCTCCTCCTACCGTTGCAGAATAATAATTTTGCATTGGGTTAATGGTTTGAGTTACCTCATTTGCCAAATTTAAATATTCCGGCAGACCATACCAGTTGAAAAGTTGGTGTTCTAAACCTAACTGTGTGCCCCAAGAACTGTTCTTGTTCTTAGATGAATAGTTCAGATTTAATTCGGTGTCGTAGTATTTATCATCTAAACGCACATCTTCGATTCCTCCTTGAGATGAATTATGTGTTAGATAAATTCCGAAGTTATCACTTCTGCTAATCTCCAGATTGCTATAAAATTCGGCTAAGATATTAGAGTAGTTTCCGAAGCCTAGGGTTGCATAATTATCATACAACTTCACTCTCTTTTCCTTTTCCACTTTTGTTGCTTGTCCTTTTGAAGGAGTAAATGTTGAAGCTACCGGAACAGAAAAAATGCTGTATTTCACAGGTTTCTTTTCCAGACTTACAGAATCTCCCATAACCGGAGTTTCTTTTATTTTGAATGCATCATTTACAGATGGTGTATATGGTTTCACCACAATTACTGTTTCACTACCCAATGGTTTATCCTGGGCAAAAAGAACACCGGTAAATAAAAATGACAATAAAAACAGACTTCTTTTAATTGAAGGGGTTTGCATATTGAGGTACTTAAATGTTAGTTTGAATAAATTAGTTTCTTGTGTCTACAGAAGCATTGGTCTTAGCCTCCATTGCTTTTATCTTGTTCAATTCTGTTTGCGCTTCTTGAACAACATCTGGAAATTCCTTAAAGTTCTTGATCACGTTATCCAAAATATACGTTGCTTGGTAGGCATCTTTTAAAGCATAGAAGTTCTTTGCCATTACCACCAATCCTTTGGCACCGTAAAATTTATATCCAGAATAATCTTTAGCCAGTTTTTGAACCGACTCGTTAGATCCTTTAAAGTTTGAAGCTTTGTTCTTGAAATAAGCATCATAGTAAAGTGCTTCTGCAGCCAACTCTCCTGTAGCAATCTTCAGAACTTCTGCATATGCATTCTTCGCCTTATTTTCGTCTCCTGTACTAAAAGCGGATCTGGCAATGATCACTTGCGCATCAGATTTTACATTGTTTTCTATAGAAGAATTCTTCAGAACTTTTTCAGCATAAGAAACCGCTTTATTAAAATCTTTTAATTCATAATAAGATTTCATCAAGTTAGACTGCGCATAGATAACATTCTGATCGAAATCTGCTTCTCCCTCTAAACGTTGTAATAAAGGAAGTGCTTCTTGATAATTTCTCTTTTCAAGATAGATCTGAGATAATCTTGCCAAAGCTTGTTCAGAAAACTCCCCTCTTGGCTTATTAACCACAAATTTGTAGTTTGAGATCGCTTTGTCTTTTTGATCTTCTCTAAAATAAAGCTGACCTAAATAGAAATTTCCTTTTAAAGAATTCAATCCGTTAGGGAAAGACTGTAAATATTTCTCTAATGCCGTTTTCGCTGCTGCAGTGTTGTTGTTTAAATATTGTTTTTCTGCGGCTTCAAATGTGGTGTTATCAAGATCTGCATCGGTTACTTCAACAAAATCTACATTTTTTACCCACGCAGCATATTCATCTGTCTTACCAAGATCTATATAAATTAATCTGGCAGTACTTACAGCCTGCATTGCTTCTGGTGTATTTGGATAATCTGCTACCACTTTTTTGAAACGCTCTAAAGCTTTGCTTGCCTGATCGCCGTTAAAATAGATAAGCCCTTGTTTTAACATTGCCTGAGGCACAAAAGCACTTCCCGGAACATCACGAATCAATTTATTGTAAGATTCTATTCCTTTAGCGGTATTATTCATTGCCACATAGGTATTTCCTAATTCATACATCGCATCGTCTCTATAAGAAGAACGCGGATATTTATTAGAGAAACTACTAAGATCTTCAATCTTACTTTCATTTCTATCTACAAACCCGTAGCTAATAGCTTTTTGGTAAGCAGCATAATCTGTATTTCCAAGATTCATATCTATGGCCTTCGTATAAGCTTCCATGGCTGGCCAATATTTACTGGTCACAAAATACGTGTCCCCTAATCTCGTAAGTGCATCATTTCTTCTTGCTTTATCATTATTAGCTCCGTTCGCAAATCTGTTGAAGAAATCTATTGCTTTTGCATATTCTTTTTGTTTGAAATAAGCATAAGCTATGTTATAATCTATATTCACCTTTTCGGGCAAACCTTTGCTAGCACTCATAGAGTTGAATTCTTGATATCCACGAAGCGCTTCTTGCATTCTGTTCAAGTTGAAATCGCTTTCTGCTTGCCAAAAAGTTGCTTTTGCGGTGATCACAGGATTTACTTTATCCTTTAAAGCTTTTTCGAAGTTGATGCTTGCATTTCTATAATCTCCATTTTCGTACAATTCTAATCCGTAGAAATAAGCCACTTTTTGGTAAGCCGCTTTATCACTGAAGTTTTTATTGGTCTCCAACAACTGCATTGCTTTTTCGTAATTCTTAGAAGTGATAAATGAATCTATTAACAAGGTTTCCATTTCACTTTTAACAGCCGTGTTTGGATATTTGTTCAGGTAATTTATAATTACTTCTGAAGGACTCATATAACTATTTCCTATCTCGTAACTCAGTTTCGCATAATTTAAAAATGCGTCTTCTTGGATTTTAGCATCAAAATCCATTTCACTCGCATTCTTAAAAGCATTAAGAGATTGCTGTTTTTGATTTAGGTTTAAATAAGACTGCGCTAAGTGGTAATACGCATTTTGTGCAATACTGTTGTTCCCATCTATAATTTTATTAAATTCAGAAATGGCACTTGCGTAATCACCTTGCTTATAATATGCATAACCCAATTGGTAATAATCTGTATTGGTCCATTTCCCTCTTAAGCCTTTATATTCTTTTAAATAAGGAATAGATTCTTCAAATTTGCCTAGGTTAAAATAGCTTTCCCCTATAATTTTATTAAGTTGTGAGATCTCAGATCTGTTTGCTTTAGGTAATTGTTCTAAGCCTAATTCTATAGCTTTTTCAAAATTTCCTTGCTTAAAGTTCATGTCACTTTGGAAATAGGAAAGGTTTTCTGAATAGGCATCATTATCCTTCACTTCTTCAAAAAGCTGATTGGCCTCTTCATAATCATCTCCTTCATAAGCCATATATCCTAAATAATACTTGGCTTGCGACCCGTATTCTTTGGAATCACGCACTTTATTTAAATAAGTTGCGGCTTCTTCAAAATTGTTCGAAGCATAATATGCATATCCATTATTAAAGTAATAACGCTCCTTATCGGCGCGGCTCATTCCTTTCTCATCTACTTTATCATACCATTTTCTGGCATAAGAATATTTTCCTGTTTGGAAGTAATAATCGGCTACATCTATAAAAGCCGTATTTCTTTTTGTAGAAGTTGGATAGCGCTCTACAAAGTCTTCCATAAGCTTATCTGCTCCAGGCTGACCAAGTTTTACAGCAGCATTAGCGATATAATACGCACAGTCTGAAACTATTTTTTCATCTTCAGCTTCATCTTTTACCTCACCGAACAACGTTTGTGCAGGTAAAAACTGCTCATTATTATATAATTCCAGTGCCTTATTAAATTTTACAAGGTCATTGGTTTGAATGGCAGATTGTTGTGCAAAAATGGAAGTGAAAAATAAGGTGAAAACAACTAGGAAGGAGGCAATACGTCGTGTCATTAAATTGTTTTTAGGTTGATGAATCAAAGATACTTAAACACTTATTCCATAACGCAACATCATTGTGATAATTATGTTAATATGAAAAAAAGTGTGTAGACTTAATATTAAGCGAGTCGTTAATAATTTATAATCAGTAAAAAATCCTCTTAAATAATTCCTATAAGTCCGTTGAAAAGAAATATTAGAAACAGATGAAAAATGTATATTTACCAATAATTTTGAACCTATATAACCAGAATCGTACCATATGTCTAACATTGTCCTAGAATTAAAAAATGCTGCTATCTATCAACGTGAAAGTCTTATTTTATCTGAAGTAGATGTAACTATATATAAAGGGGATTTTGTATATCTAATTGGAAAAACGGGAACCGGAAAAAGTAGTTTTATGAAAACGCTTTACGGGGATCTTCCTCTATCTGAAGGCGAAGGAAGCATTGTGGATTATAATTTGAGAACCTTAAAAGAAAAAGACAT